>JARRLJ010000598.1:0-5795 GCA_037387025.1 Gemmatimonadales bacterium | reverse complement strand
GTCGTCGCTCCCGGCCTAGTTGACATCCACGTCCACTTGCGAGAGCCGGGTCGCGAGGACGTTGAAACCGTAGAGTCCGGAGCGAAGGCGGCGGCGGCGGGCGGCTTCACCTCGGTCTGCGCTATGCCGAACACCGACCCGGTGACTGATAATCAGGCAGCAGTGGGTTTCATTGTGAAGCAAGGCGCAGCTGCCGGCGCTGCTCGCGTATACCCAATTGCGGCGATCTCGCTGAACCAGAAGGGGGAGCAGCTCGCAGAGTTTGGAGAACTGGTTCACGCTGGAGCTGTCGGGGTGAGCGACGATGGACACCCGATTGTGTCGAGTCACTTGATGCGGACTGCGCTCGAGTACTCGGTCACTTTCGGAATTACCGTAGCTGACCACTGCGAAGATCCCACGCTGTTTGCGGGCGGAGCGATGCACGAGGGGCTGGTCTCGACCAAGCTTGGACTGAAGGGAATTCCGGCGGCAGCCGAAGAGATCATGGTGGCGAGGAACATCTTGTTGGCTCAACTGACCGGCGGACGGATGCATCTGCTGCACATGTCGACACGAGGGTCCGTCGGTCTGATAAGGCGAGCAAAGGAGGCGGGTATCAAGGTCACGGCCGAAGCCACACCACACCATTTCACGTTGACCGACCAAGCCTGCGAGCACTACGACACCAACGCCAAGATGAACCCTCCTCTTCGCGAGGATGCAGACGTGGAGGCAGTACGGGCTGGTATCAAGGACGGTACACTAGATGCCATAGCCACGGACCATGCGCCACATCACTACGAAGCCAAGGAGAGAGACTTCGACGACGCTCCCTTTGGTGTAGTGGGTCTTGAGACAGCCCGGGGTTTGGGATTAGCGGAGTTGGTGGAGGGGGGACTCCTGAGCCTGGCCGATTTGATTGCTCGAATGAGTACCGTTCCTGCAAAGATCTATAACCTGCCGGCAGGGACTCTTGCTCCGGGTGCAGCGGCTGACGTCGTCGTGTTCGACGCGGGCGCCAGATGGAAGGTCGATCCAAGTCGGTTTCTATCCAAGAGCCACAACACTCCGTTCGCGGGTCGCGAGCTGGTGGGGCGCGTGGAGTGGACGATAGTCGGCGGGCGCTGTGTCTACAAAGCCGACGGCTCCTGACGATGGGGCCCTTGAGTTTGACAGCGTCAGGTCGCATGCTAGGCTATGAGGGGGAGGTGGATGTACCGGACGCCCAGGGGTAGAGCAGACCGAACCTGCAGGATCATTCGGTAGGCCAGTGCGGAATGCGGAACGGAGGATAAATGGCGAAGGAACCGGCGAAGTCAACTGATCAGATCGAGAAGCTGCTCGAAGAGCGCCGGACTGTCGAGCAGTGGCTGGAGCGGCTCAGCTCGGCTGCCGACCAGGCTCCATCACACGTCAAGGAACGCGTCGAGTCGGACTATCGGAAACGGCTGGCTGAAGTGGTGGAGCAGCTGCAGTCGCATCGCGACGGCATTTCCGAGGCGCTGGAGCGCCACCGTGCCGTACGAAAGGACCTGTCGGAGCAAGAGACGGATGCTCAAGAGCGTCTGGCTGAATGCGAGCTGCGACATTCGGTTGGAGAGTTCGACGATGATAAGTGGTCTGAGATGAAGGGCGGAATCCAGGAATCTCTGGATAAGATCAAGGGTGAATTCGAATCTGTCGACGGAGAGGTGCACAAGCTCGAAGAAGTGATGGGGTTGATCGAGGAGCAACAAGAACCCTCCGGTGCCGACGAATTGGAGGCCCTGATAGCCGCTCCGGCGGAGATTGAAGAGGTGGAAGACGAGCCAGAAACGTCGCTGCCGGATCAGGAGCAACCGGCCCCAGCAACCGGAGAAGGGAGACTCGCCTCACCTAGCGCAACATTTGATGAACTCGAGTTCATAAGGTCTGTCACTGAAGATGGTTCGCGAAAGCCGAGGCCTGCGCGCTCCTCGGGAGAGGTCTCGAGACCTCCGGAGGCTATCGAAGAACCAAGCCTCGTCGAGAGGGTACCAAGTGTTGGGGCAGAAGGGGTCACGTCTCTCCCGGAGGGTGACACCCAACCAAAGAAAGCTGCGGCGAAGACACTGAAGTGTACCGAATGTGGGACAATGAATCTGCCTACGGAGTGGTACTGCGAGCGCTGCGGAGCTGAACTGGCAGCGCTCTGACGATCATCCGGCCTTTCCGACGACTTTTCTAAGGCGCCGCTTGCCCCTGGCAGCGGCGTTTTTATGGATCAAGCCCTTCCTGGCGGCACGGTCTAACAACTGCTCCGCTGAGCGATAGGCCGCCTCAGCGGCTTCAGACGGTGCACTGCGCACTCTNNCTCTTGAGGGCCGTCCGCAGGGCAGAACGCATCGTTCTGTTCCGTTCGTATCGGCGGGCAGCCTGACGCATTCTCTTTTTCGCCGAACTGCTGTGTGGCACACTGACTCCTTCGAATCACGGTCCCGAATCGGTCAAAAATCGGTCGCGAATTGTACCCCGCAAGTCAAGCAGAGTCAAGGCACTAGGGCCTTTGACACCCACTCGGGCCGCCGTTACCTTTCGGCCGCACCGTGACCCCCGGATGACGTCTCAAAGTGCAAGAATTCTTGTTGGCGCTACCTGTGCTACTGTTTTCCGTAGTGGCGCACGAGTATGCGCATGGCTACGCGGCTCTGCAGCAGGGCGATACGACGGCTTATGACGCCGGACGGCTGACGCTGAACCCGCTAAAACACATCGATCCATGGATGACCATCCTCCTGCCTGCGATCCTGTGGTTCGGGTCAGGAGGACAGTTCGTTTTTGGAGGGGCCAAACCGGTCCCGGTGAGCCCGCAGAAGTACCGCAATTATGTAAAGGGGGACATCATCGTCTCCTCAGCTGGGATAGTGACTAACCTGGCGCTATACGCGGCCTGCCTGGCTGCGGCTATCGGCCTGGGAGTAACGGGGCGGATGCTCCCTGGTCTTGGCGGCGTTCTTGGCTGGCTACAGCGGATGATGTTCTGGGGCATCTGGCTCAACGCATTGCTTGCAGTGTTCAATCTGATCCCAATACCGCCGTTGGACGGCTCGCACATCCTCTACCATTTGTTGCCAGCGAGACTGGCATCCAGCTACAGGAAGGTAGCTCGCCACGGGTTCCTGATCCTCCTGGCACTGTTGGTCTTTTTCCGAGAGGTGTTCTTCGTGTTACTACTGCCCGCTTGGGTCCTCGTCCGCATGGCCTTCAGCCTCGCGGCTCCGTTTGCCCTGCGGCCTTTGCCATTCTGAGATGAGCGTATCTGTAGCCGCTGCAAATGAGCGCCCCTTCGTAGTGGAACTCGAGGCGTTTTCAGGCCCCCTTGATTTACTGCTGCACTTGATTCGGGAGCAGGAAATCGATATCAGCGACATCCCGATCGCCCGTGTCGCGGACCAGTTTCTGGATGCGATTGGCACGCTTGGCCTGAACGACGCAGCCAACTACCTCGAGATGGCGGCTTGGCTAGTCAGAATCAAGATTCAGATGCTGCTACCGCGGCCGTTCGACGAGGAAAAGTGGGAGGACCCGAGGGCTGAGCTGGTGCGGCGGCTTTTGGAGTACGAGCAGATCCGGGAAGTCGCACGCTGGCTCGAGGGGCAGGCCGACTTGAGGTCGAGCCAGTTCCCACGCGGCTGGATCGAGGACCAGCCGCAACAGAAAGCGCCACCAATAGTAGTTCACTTGGACGACGTCCTCGAGGCGATAGAGCGGGTTCTCGAGACCATTCCGCAGCCAGTGTTGCACCGAGTGGTGCCGCGTCCCCTAGACGTCGAGGGAGCGACGAGGCGCATCGTGGCGTTTCTCGAGAAGAGGGGGCACTTCGAGCTAACAGACGTCCTCAACCCAGAACCCAGCATCGCCGATGTCCTATCGGTATTGGTGGCATTGCTAGAGCTAGCCAGGGTCGGACGGATTCGCCTCGCTCAACAACAACCTTTTGGCAAGGTGGCCATCGTCGGTGAATCGACTAGCGCAACTGGTTGAGGCAGCTCTTTTCTCGGCGGACAGCCCGGTGTCGCTGAGCGAGCTCGCAGCTTTGGATCGGGATTCGACTCATGACGAGTTCAGGGCCGCGCTGGATGAGCTACGGGAGGAATACTCGCGGTTGCTGACTCGGCGAGAGTTCGCGGAAGCGATCGCTGAGGCTCATCTGGCCACGCGGCCGCGACGACTGTCGGCGGCAGCCCTGGAGACTCTGGCTATTGTCGCGTATCGTCAACCCGTGGGGCGGGCGGAGATTGAAGAAATACGAGGGGTCTCGGTTGACGGTGTGCTACGGTCCCTGCAGGATCGAGCGCTAATTGGCTGCGTGGGACGCGGTGAGGGAATGGGAAGACCGCTGCTGTACGGAACGACACCGGCGTTCCTCGAGCTACTGGGTGTGAGGAGCTTGGGAGACTTGCCGCGACTAGAAGAACTGTCTGTAGCGCTCCGATCGCCATTTGAAGCGGGAGAGTCGGTTGAGTGACGCAGATGCGACTTCAGAGGGCCCTGGCCCGTGCGGGTGTGGCATCGCGCAGAAGGGCTGAGGAGCTAATCAAGGCAGGGAAGGTGAAAGTGAACGGTCGCGTTGCGGAGTTGGGCGCGACGGTCGATCCCGCTGTCGATGTGATTCTAATCGGGCGCCGACGGGTGAAGCCGAGTGAGAATGTCTGGATTGCCCTTCACAAACCAGTCGGCTACATAGTCAGCAAGCAGGACGATCGAGGACGTCGGACCGTGTTCGAGCTCGTCCCCTCCATTCCAGGCCTCACGTACGTGGGCCGTTTGGACGTGATGACGTCGGGACTCTTGTTACTCACCACCGATGGCGAGAACGCCAACCGGCTCACGCACCCCCGTTACAGCATCGAACGGACTTACCGGGCTCTCGTGAGAGGCAAGTCTTGGCAGGAGATCCAGAGGCAGTTGAGCGTTGGTGCCACAGTTGATGGAAGAACGGTTCGGTTGGTTCGGTTTCATGTCAAACCAATAGAGGGCGATTCGAGCCAACTAGAGCTAGTTTTGGCAGAGGGCCGATACCGAATAGTCCGCCGGATGTGCGCTGTGCTTGGATTGAAAGTAGAGCGACTCGAAAGAGTGAGCCACGGTCCGGTGGATCTTGGCCGCCTAGCAGTGGGAAAGTGGCGGTATCTTTCAAAGCGTGAACTAGCGGCAGTGAGTGCGATGCAAGCTGCCTGAAAGGTCTTCGATGGAGCTAAGAGGCAAAACCGTGCTAATTCTCGGAGGGAGCGGATTGGTCGGCAGGGCGGTGGCCCGCCGACTGTTGTCCTTTGAACCTACCAGGATTGTCTTGGTGGCCCTCTACGAGAACGAGGTGCGGGAAGCGGCGGAGCAGCTGGGTACTGACCTAGGTGTGACGGGAATTGAGACTGCATGGGGCAACGTGTTCCTACCGGCCGATGCTGCTCGATTGGACCGCGATTCCATGCTGGCGAATGAGCGTCTCCGAAACCTCGTAATTGGTGACATGCTCGGTGACATGACCAGCGAGGTCCTGCAGCGCAGTTTTCTATACCAACTTTTCCAGCGATACAAGCCAGATGCTGTGGTTGACTGCATAAACACGGCCACGGCCTATGCCTATCAAGACATCTTCCACTCGGCTCGCGAACTCCTCGACTCAGCACACCGCGGAGACATCACTGCTAGGCGGGTCGAAGAGCACGTGTTGACACTCTCGATACCGCAGTTGATCCGACACATTCAGATAATCGTCGAATCGATGCGCGTGGCTGGTGTTGAGACCTACGTGAAGGTGGGAACCAGTGGAACCGGGGGTATGGGCCTCAACA
>JARRLJ010000597.1:0-3457 GCA_037387025.1 Gemmatimonadales bacterium | reverse complement strand
CAGGAGCAATGCCGCCGTTGATGCGCCAGCCGTCGGGCAGGTTGAAGCGTGCCGCCGACGGGAGATCCGCGTGCCCGATCACGTACATGAACAGGCTTGGCCCGATGATGTGACCGCCCAGGCTGTTTACGAACGACCAGCGAATCCCCGGCTCGCGCGCGTAGACGTCGTACTCGACCACCAAGCCCCCTGCCCCGCGCGGCTCAACGCGCCAGGTGTTCTTATCCAGTTTGTGCCATGGAACGGGCTCGCCGTCGCCGTCGGTCGCGGCGAAGCTGGTGACGTGCCGTTCGTACTCTCGAATGAGGTAGGACCCGGGAGTCCACA
Organism: Gemmatimonadales bacterium; assembly: GCA_037387025.1. Taxonomy (GTDB): domain Bacteria; phylum Gemmatimonadota; class Gemmatimonadetes; order Gemmatimonadales; family GWC2-71-9. Next base: position 3,130 of record JARRLJ010000597.1, on the reverse strand, counting down.
CCGGCATGGACACGTCGATGGGCGCGGGACCCGATCCTTCGATCTCCATGTTCACGTTGAACATGTGCTCGTGCGGTGTCGTGACCGTCACCTCGTAGCTCACCGTGAGTTGGGCGAGTGCGGGGTTCGATAGTACAGCCGAACACATCGCAACAAGTGCTACGGCGGTTCCGAACTTCATCTGGCTTCTCCTCGAGTAATCGAGACTGCAATACAGGCTACGTATGTATATCAAGGACGAGCCCAAGGGTCGGAAGGTTGCGGGCCCAAGGGTCGGAAGGTTGCGGGTAATCAAATGGCAACGCCAGCTTACGGTCCGCACCCATCGACCAAAAGTACCGGCGCCGCAGCCTCAGGTCCGGTCAGAAAAATCCGGTTCTCACCCGTCCGCAGAGAGACAAAGGCGATTGCGGTGCCATCGGGAGACCAACTCGGCGCGTAGTCGAGGGCTGCATGAGTCGTGAGGCGTGTCGTCTCCCGCGTCTCGATATCCATCCTGTACAGATCCCCCCCGTCCTCACTCGGCACTGAATAGAATACGATCTCTCGCCCGTCGGGAGACCACTTCGGGGCCGCGTTGTGAAAGTCTCCAGCGGTGAGAGCCTCAACATCTCCTCCATCAATCGGAACGCGATACAGCTGGTAGGTCCCCGAGCGATTGGACTGAAATGCGAGCCACTTCCCGTCCGGTGACGGCGCCGGCCGGAAGTCGTTCGCCGGATCGGTGGTCACTCGACGCACGACGAGCGTCTCGAGATCGACAGCGTAGATGTCACGGTTCTCACCCGTGCGGCCTTCGTAGAAGATGGTCGACCACACCGGGTCGTGATAATCGCAGCCTTGCGACTCCTGGCCTCGAGCTACGGTCGGAACCACTGCACACAGCAAAGCCCAAACGGCGTTTCTTGTTTTCATCCGACACCACCTTTGGCGTTTTCGATCTGACGCCTTTGCGCGCAGGCTGCACAACGTTCGTTGATACTCGAGAGGTACCATTTGTATAATCAAACTGTTCCCCACGTTCGTCAGCTTACCCGCCCCGTTCTTCGTTGCCAGTCAATGTTCTCATGATGAGCCGCCCAATCGCATTGATGGTCGGATCCCGGGAGTTGCCCAGAACGACAATCCCCAGGTCCAGTTCGGGAGCCATCCCCACGTATGACCTGAACCCCATCGTCGCCCCGTTGTGGTAGACGACCTGCGGCACGTCGGGCACCGTGTAGATATGCCAACCCAGGCCGACCTCGACGTCATCTGACGCTCGTACCCGCGGCTCCATCGCCAATCGAATCGCAGCGGCTAGTGGGGTCGCCTCCGGGTGAAGGTGCGCTTCCAGATAGGTGAGCATGTCGGACACTGTCGATACCACACCTGAAGCCCCGGGAAGCTCGAACTCATACCAGTGCTCAACCGGATGACCGACCCGGTGACCCGTCGCCAGGCGCGCGCGTTCGGCTTCGGGTGGCGCCACCCACGTGTGACGCATCCCCAGCGATCCGGCCACCCGGTCTTCAATCAGACGCGCATAGCCCTCGCCTGTCCCCTCTTCGATGAGCCGGCCCAGTAGCATGAAGCCAAAGTTCGAGTAGTTGTATTCTCGGGCGACCGATTCCTCGAATTGTATTTGCGACAGTGACTCAAACGCGTCGCGATCGGTGACTCCGCCAAACGGGTGCTTCTTGAACAGGCTGGCAAGGAAGGATACGGAGGGTGGATTGCTGGAGAGACCAGCCGTGTGTGTGGCCAGGGCCCCAATCGTTATCGATCGCACCGCATCGGGCAATTGCTGCGACGCCGGCAACAGTTCAGCGATCGGCTGGTCGAGGCTCATTTGCCTATCCACCACTGCCTGAGCGAGAGCGACCCCGGTAAACGTCTTGGTGACCGAACCAAGTTCGAACAGCGTCGAGTCGTCCACGTCGGTACCGTGATCGTCCTTCGACGTAACGCCGCGGAACACGACATGTCGCCTCCCGTTTCGGGTGACTCCGATCGAGATGCCGGCATTAGCAGGTCGCGCCACCAGCAGGTCGGCCAGAACCGTGAGCATCGAGTCGACGTGGCTCGGATCGTTCCAATCCAGCCCCGCCGGCGCCGCCAATCCCTCGATCTCTCGCTGATTCGCCAGTCGTGGTTTGGCCACCGCGACCACGAACCAGGCCACCACGCCGGCGACTACAGCCAAGCATACTCCGAGGCAGCCAACTGTCCTGCGCCACGACCACTTCTTGGCCATGCTAATCCTTGTTATTTGCGATTGAGCCAGGTTGGTGGAGCGGTGTCAAGCATTTCTCTGCGGGGAACCCGTGCCCGTTCCGTACATGTACTGCACAACGGTCTCGACTCCGTCCGAGTCGCGCGCGATGCCAAGAACGTAATGTCGGTCGGCGGCATGCCCCAGGGGCTGACGCGACGTTGAGTACGTGGAAGCCGAAATCCGCGCTGCTCTATCCCTCCACGGGATCTGCAATCCGTAGCGCCCCAATCTCGAGGAATGGCTCCATGAGATTGGCAGCTCCACCATGCTCAACAATGCGGCCGTCAACAACTCGATCGATGTTTACGGCGGTCATCTCGAGCCTCTTCCCCGTCGGCCGCATTCCAAGCCAAACTCCACGATGTGTACCCCGTGCGGTGACGCACGTCGCGCCCCACTCGCCCTCGGCAATCTGCCGCTCAACAGTCAGATGAAGATCGGGATAGGTCTCACGCACACCGACAACGTGCTCCTTCGCCCCGGCCAACCCCACAGGGTGACGTTGGCCACTATGAACCTCGACAAAGTCGTGCGAGATGAACTCGGTCAGTCGATCCACGTCGCCAGTGTTGATGACTTCCTCGTAGTAACGTCGAACAAGCGATTTGTTCTGCTCGGAAGACACCCTACGACTCCTTCCTTTGGACGCCTGACGGTCGCACCTAGGTGCCCTTGTTCTTGTCGTCCCAAAGCATGGGCTCCCACAATTCGACCTTGTTGCCATCGGGGTCCATGATCCAGGCGAACTTTCCGTTCTCGTGAGACTCGGGTCCCTGCAAGATCTCAACCCCGTTGGTCTTCAGTTGCTCCAGCATCCCGGTCATATCGTCAACTCGATAGTTGATCATGAAACTCGATTTGCTCGGTGCAAAC
>JARRLJ010000596.1:0-3259 GCA_037387025.1 Gemmatimonadales bacterium | reverse complement strand
CCTTCGACGCGATGGACGGAAGTGGCGAGCTGGAGATCGCGGTCTCCGTCGACGTCGCGGCGTCACCGCCCGAGGCCATCGTCCGCTTCCTGGACCACGGAACGGGCATCGACGAGGGCGCGGCGGGGCGGCTGTTCGAACCCTTCTTGCCAATGCCTCGTCCAGGTCACACACGAGGATTTCGGCACCAGCATCTTTCAGCTTGCGGGCGAGTGGCTCGCCTACATCGCCCACACCTTGGATCAGTACGGTCTTCTCCGACATATCAGGCGATCCGTACACATGTTTCAGTGCGGCCCGGATCCCTGCGAACACACCCAACGCCGTGTAGGGACCCGGATCGATAGCGCGCGCTCCATCTGCTCTTGCGCCGTGTACCCACCGGGTTTCCTCAGCGATGATAGCCATGTCCTCCGGCGTGGTACCGAGATCCTCACCGCACGCGTAGGCGCCGTTGAGTGAGTTGACCAGTTTCCCGAAACGACGAAGCAGGCCGGTTCGAACTGGAGCGTCCATCTCTCCCGGGATTGCCAATACAGATTTACCCCCACCTAGCTCGAACCCTATGGCCGCCCACTTATACGTCATGCCTTCCGCCAACCGCATGGCATCCACGAGGCCCTCTTCCGGAGTCTCGTATACACGCATCCGACAGCCACCAGTGGCTCTGCCAAGAGTAGTGTTGTGGATGGCCACGAAAATCCAGGTACCGGTTGGCTGATCAAAGGAGACAACGACAGATTGGCCCGACCACTCCTTGATTAGGTCTTTCATGGAGGGAAAGATAAGATCGAGACCAGGGATTGGAAGAGTCACAATCACGGCCCTGGACAGTCGCGAAACCGTCCCGGTACACTTTCGAATATGAGCGCACCAATTCTCGCCTCCCGGTTCCGGATCCCACCCATCGCGGCGATAGTCGCTAGCATACTGGCCGCTCATGGATTCACCGGGAAGGCCACGGCCCAACCGTTCCCGGACTCCCTGGATACTATAAAACGTCTGCGTTCATCACAGAGTCGTTTCGAGCGGATTCGACGCAATCGGCTCCCTTTGAGCTTCTACCCCTCGGGCAGTTCCAGGTGCGACCTCCACGTCGGGCGTTTCTGCTATTGGCACGACGACAACGACTGGCACGCTCCGGAAGAACATCCCCAAGTGTCGCGCGAGAGGCGGCAACTGCTCAGCCAGCTCGATTCAGCTGCGGCGCGCTTGCCCGGTGATGGCTGGATTACAGGTCAGCGGATCCGTTATCTCATCGAGATAAGTCAACTGTCTGAAGCCCTCGCAATCGCACGTGACTGCACGGCCGCCATCTGGTGGTGTCGCGCACTGGAAGGGCACGTGCACCACACCCAGGGCCAGTTCGCCGCCGCAGACTCGGTCTTCGACATTGCGTTGGATGCGATGACCGAAGAGAGGGAATGCGAGTGGCGCGATGTATCACTCCTGCTGGAAGGAAAGGCGCGCGAGATGTATGACGAGGAAGCGTGCCTCGACCGACGGGAGATGGAGGACCGTTTCTGGTGGCTGGCAGATCCACTCTATCTGGTGCCGGGAAACGAACGGCGCAGTGAGCACTACTCGCGCCTCGTAGTGAACGAGCTCATGGACGAATCGGCGTCCCCCAGAACGATTCCTTGGGGCCGCGACAACCGCGAACTGCTGGTACGCTTTGGACCGGTCACTGGCTGGGAAAGGAATTCCGGCAGCCGAGCCACCATTGGCTCGCGCGGCGGCGTGGTGGGTCATCACCGAAACGAGAGCTGGCATTTCGCACCGATCGCAGATCACCTAATGGACCTATCCCAGATCAGGGTCGGCGAGTGGGACCTGGAGCCTTACAAACCCCACGAACGGTACGGAACCGGATATGCGGTCGAGTTCACGGAGCTGACCCACAACCTATACGTCTTCCGCGATGGAGATTCTGCGGCAGTTGTGACAGCATGCGTCCCGCCCGCTTCGAAAGCGATAGACGGATCGGACAGGGAGACGAGCAAGGGAGTCGAATCGGGTATGATCATCGCCGCCAATGAGACGAGCACGGTTGTCACTAAGCACAGCAACGACTGTGCGGCGATGGTAGTGACCGCGGGTGATGAAATCGGACTGTACTGGGAAGTGTACGGCCTGGATCCATACTCTAACTCCGTGCAGTTTTCACTATCAGTGAACAAGATCGGCAAGAGTTTCCTCCGGAGGGCAGCGGAGTGGGTCGGACTAGTCGGTTCCGGCGAGGAAGTGATCGAGATGAGGTGGACGGAGCCCGTACTGGACGTGGCCACCCTGAAGCGCGGCATCATGCTCAGGCTCACCGAGGAGATGAGTGGCACGTACATGATTCGTCTGACGGCCATGTCAGCGACAGGCGAACGAGTGATGGCAAGCAGAATGATCGAGGTCGAACCATAGTCTCTCACTGCGCGCGTTGAATTGGAGAAGAGCAGTCATGAAACAAGTCACACGCTTCGTGCTGGCGCTTGCATGGGTCTCGGCCTGTACCGGCAGCGATACGATGGAGCTACCGGATCTACCAGATGGTGCACAGGCAGTTTCTCTACTAGGAGACACGCTGTATCCGCCCGAGCTGCCTACCGAGGCACGGCAACGTGCGGTGCGCGAGCTGAGGATAGCGGCGGCCGACTACTACGAAGCGCCCGATGATCCAAACGCGATCATCTGGCTGGGGCGGCGCAACGCTTACCTGGGCGACTACCGCCAGGCCATTAACGTCTACACCCAGGGCATATCCAAGCATCCCGACGACGCTCGCTTGTACCGTCACCGAGGGCACAGATTCATTACTCTCAGAATGTTTGATCGTGCAATCGCAGATTTACAGAGGGCAGCTCAGCTAACTGAAGGAAAAGAAGACGAGATCGAGCCCGACGGTCAGCCCAACGCCGCGGGCATACCAACCAGTACGTTACAGTTCAATATCTGGTACCACCTGGGGTTGGCGCACTACCTCAAGGGTGATTTCGAGAAGTCTCTCGACGCCTACGTGGAATGTATGTCGCGTTCCGACGTACCCGATCGGTTGGTTGCGACTAGCCATTGGATGTATATGACCCTTCGCAGATTGGGACGGGCGGAAGAGGCTGCCGAATTGCTGACAGCCGTCGATGCCGACATGGAAATCATCGAGAACACGAGCTACCACCGGCTACTGCTCATGTACAAAGGCGAACTAACGCCCGAAGACCTGCTCACACCCGGGGCAGACGCCATCCAGAGTGCGACCGTAGCATACGGT
>JARRLJ010000595.1:0-3058 GCA_037387025.1 Gemmatimonadales bacterium | reverse complement strand
GGATCGCGTCATCGGTTGCTTTGACGATGGCCATGCTGCTTTCTGGGGCGCTCAATTGTTGGGGCATGTGTAGCCGCCCGGGCTGAATTCTGTCCAAACAGTGTGTAGGGTCCCTTTGGTGCGTAGGAGTACAATGCTTCCGGCAACCGCCCACGGATATCGGATCCATATTGTTGACGCTGCCGACAGACCCAGCTACTCGCGTCGCAGTACTTCCACCGGATCGAGTCGGCTGGCCCTCAGGGCAGGAACCGAGCAGGCGGCCGCAGCGACGACTGCAAGTGCAACCGCAACTCCAATGTACGTGACCGGGTCGACGGGACTGACAGCGTAGAGCATCCCCGAGAGGAGCCTGCTCAGTCCCGTCGCCGCCGCGAGTCCTATCACAAGACCGATACTTGCCACAGCGAGGCCCTGTCTGAGGACGAGCGACAGAACGGTACCTGCCGCTGCGCCTAGTGCCATTCGTACTCCGATCTCGTGACTCCGCTGGCTCACCGAGTACGCAATCACCCCGTAGATACCGACGGCAGCGAGCAACAACGCGATCGCACCAAACGCGCCGAATAGCAGCAGGTTGAATCGTGGCTGCGACACCGAGCTGTCTACGAGCTCACTCATGGTTAGCACTTGCGACACGGGCTGGGCGGGGTCTATTGCCCACACTTCATTGCGGATACTCGCCGCCAAGGACGCCGGATTGGACCGCGCGCGGGCCGCCAGGAACATCGTGTTTACGGGAATCTGCTTGTACGGATAATAGGCCTGTTCACGCCCCACCGTCTGGAGGTTGTAGTGCTTTGAGTGTCGCACCACTCCAACTATCTCGCGCCAGACTCGCTCACCCTCCGCATCACGGTTGATCGACACCATCTTTCCTAATGGATTCTCGTTGGGCCAGAACCGCCTTACGAATTCCTCATCTACGATAGCGACCGGACGGCTATCGACATTGTCGAGTTCGGTGAACGCACGGCCCCGCACCAACTCCACCCTCATGGCTTGGAAGTAGTCGGAACTCACCCAGCGCCGTTCCGCTTCGAACGCCCACTCGTCTTCCGGCTGCGCCTCGCTCTCATTGACCCTCGTCGTGCCCGACGCGTAGGCTCCACTCAGAGGCAAATGAGAGATCGTTCCGGCAGATATGACCCCGGGTAGAGCCTCTGTGCGGTCGATTAGCTGGTCGAAGAACTGAGATACCTCCGCTGGTGTGCTGTACTTACTCTGGGGCAGTGACACTCGCATCGTGATCACGTTCTCCGCGTCGAACCCAGGGTCGCTCTCCTGTAGCAAACGGAAGCTCTTTATCATGAGCCCCGCGCCAATCAACAACACCAAAGCGAGTGCCACTTCCGCAACGACCAGCCCACTTCGCAAGCGTCCACTGCGCATTCCCGAACCGCTTCCTTTGCCCCCCTCTTTCAGCGATTCCACGAGAGACTCTTTGAGACTGTGAAATACGGGTGCCAGACCGAACAAGATGCCCGTGACTACTGACACCAGCAGAGTAAATCCGAGTACGCCGCCGTCAATAGCTATCTCCGTGCGTCTTGGCAGAGTGTCCGGTGCCAACGCGACCAATGACCTGACCAGTCCAACGGCACCGAGCAATCCGAAAGCCCCTCCAATGAGCGACAGTACGACACTCTCAGTGATGAACTGCCTGACGAGTCTGCCCCTACCTGCACCAACTGCCGTACGCACTGCGATCTCCCGCTCACGCGCCGCCGCCCTGGTGAGTTGCAGGTTCGCCACGTTGGCGCATGCAATGAGCAACACGAACGCGACCGCTCCAAGAAGTACCAACAGTGCCGGTTTGACGTCTTCCACGAGATCCGCGTGAAGTGAGAGAGTGGTAATGTTCCAGCCAGCGAAATCGTAGTAATCGGGAGATAACTCCTGCATCTGAGTTGCGACCGCATGCATGTCTTCTTGAGCACGTTCGAGCGAGACACCTTGCTTCATGCGCCCGAAAGCGCGCAGGCCATGGTTACCTCGCTGCCATTGGGCATAGTCGACTCCGAACACCGGAACGACGGGAACCCAGAGATCGACAGTCTCCGGAAATTGCAGATCGGGATGGAACAACTTGAAGCCGGGCGGCAGGACGCCCACCACCGTGTAGCTGCGTCCGTCGGCGAAGATCGTCTTGCCAAGCACTTCCGCGTCACCCCCGTAGCCGTCACTCAGCATCACTACCGGCGCCGCACCTGGCATGTCGTCTTCCGCGACAAACGGACGGCCTATGGCTGCGTCGACTCTGAGAACCGAAAAGAAATTGCCCGACACACCCGCTGCCCCAACCTGTTCGGGGTCACCGCCCTCGGTGACACTCACGGTGGTTGGTACTACCACCCCGATTTCCTCGAACGTGGTATTGAGCTCGCGCATCTCAGCCAGCTCGGGACCGGATACCCAGTTCTGGGGAAGATCCGGACCGAAGTTGGTCCAGATCAGCGCCAGTCGGCCTGGATCTTCGTACGGCAGGGGTCGTAGTAGAACCGTGTTGATGACACTGAAGACCGCGGTGTTGGCACCGATACCCAATGCCAGTGTCAAGACGGCCACCGCCGTGAATGCCGGGGTCCTGATCAACGTGCGGATCGTGTAACGAAGATCCTGGAACAGCTCGTCCATGGGTGACTCCTGTAGTAGCTTGTTTCTCGCGCGGGCGACTCCTTTGGTTTGACTACGGAATACGACGCAACGAGATTCATCGGTGACTCGGTAACGAGTTGGTCCCTCCCCAGGGGCCTGCCGTGGAAGTTGTTATCGTAGATGTACTTAGATAGCTTGGTAGCGTGCCACAGCGGTGCCACTGCGTCAATGGATGCACGCGCCAGACGATATGCTCGAACGCCTTCTCTTGATCAGCACCTCGACCGTTCACGGAAGCGGATACCTGGACTACTGCGCAGCCGAGATCCAGGAGTTCCTACGTGACCGGCCGCCAGTTCTCTTCATTCCGTTCGCTCGCCCCAGTGGAATCAGTCACGAGGATTACAGCAGGAGAGCCCGGGATCGCTTCGCCCAGATGGGGCTCGAGCTGAGAGGAATC
>JARRLJ010000594.1:0-4790 GCA_037387025.1 Gemmatimonadales bacterium | reverse complement strand
GACTGGCGGGTGCGAAGCGTACACAGCGAGTAAGCAGGCCGTGAGGATTCAGCTCCGAAATCTTTGATTATTGCGATGCCGACGCCGTTCAGCCAGCGGAAGGCAGCATCCGGTCCACCGCAACGCGAGGTGGAACCGGGGTCGCCGGAGTCTCTAGCCCGGGGCATGTTTACCAAAGGACTTCCCGTGAACCCAGGAGAGCTCCCTGTTTCTCCGCAGTCTGGGCGTTAGGTGCCGCCCAACCCCAAGGGCACCCGGTCTCCGGGGGGGCGAGGGTTGCCCCCGAGAGAAGCAAATGACCCTCAAGCGGAGTCTCCTGCTGCCAAGGGAAACTGGAGGCACAGGCACGGGCAGACGAGCAGTCTTACGAGTCCATAGTACCGTTGAAGGTGGAGAACCGCAGGGCTCCCGCGAGGGGCGGCCACGGTATCCACTGGAGGGAAGGGACGAGCAGGGTGATGTATCGATGCAGTGACACAGGTACGAGACACTGAACTCGGGAGCGCCTGTCAAATGGATCTAAATCGAATAGCTGAGTTAGCCAGGCAAGATGCGGGATGCAAGTTTCACTCGATCGCTCACTTTCTGACGAAAGAGGCGTTGTGGAGAGCGTTTGACGGTCTCCGCAAGGGCGCGGCCGCCGGCGTGGATGACGTCACGTATGCGGACTACGAGGGGCATGTGGTTGAGAACATCGTCAAGCTGCAGGAGAAGCTGAAGAGCGGGCGCTACCGTGCGCAGCCGTTGCGCAGGATCTACATCGACAAGGACAACGGGCGAAAGAGGCCGATCTCGATCCCCGCCCTGGAAGATAAGATCGTGCAGAAGGCCACGGTGGAACTGCTCAACGCGATCTTCGAGCCGGATTTTCTCGACTGTTCCTACGGGTTTCGCTCGGGACGAAGTGCACACGGCGCGCTGGACGAAGTCGGTCGGGTGATTTGCCGCCGACCGACGGAGTATGTCCTGGAGCTGGACATCTGTTCCTACTTCGACTCGATTGTCCGGAAGCAACTCATGGAGATGGTCGAGCGGAGGGTAAGCGACGCGAGCATTCTCAGGCTGATTGGCAAGTGGATCAACATTGGGGTGGTGGATGACGGGCGGCTACTGGAGAGCGAGACGGGGACCGGTCAGGGGCAGATCATTAGCCCGTTGCTGGCCAACCTCTACCTGCACCATGTGCTGGACCGGTGGTTCGAGAAAGAGGTGAAGCCTCGCTTGAAAGGGCAAGCCTTCGAAATCCGCTACGCCGATGATGCGCTGCTGTGCTTTCAGTACCGTGAGGATGCGCAGAGAGTACTCAGGGTTCTTTCAAAGAGGTTTGAGAAGTACGGGCTGACGCTTCATCCGGAGAAGACTCGCCTGGTGGAATTTGGGCGTTGCGCTCATCGTCAGGCGAAACGGTTGAAGACGAAGACCACCACTTTTGATTTCCTGGGCTTTACGCACCGGTGTGCCACTAGCCGGAATGGGAAGTTCACAGTGCACGTGGGCACGATGAAGAAGCGTCTGAGGCGGAGCCTCACGGCAATTGCCGACTGGTGCCGCACTCATCGCCACGCCCCTGTGGAGTACCAGCAGCGGATGCTCAACGCGAAACTCAGGGGCCACTACCAATACTACGGGCGCCCAACGAACTTCCGAAGTTTAAGGCGGTTCTTCCGGACGGTTCGTAGCACTTGGCGGAAATGGCTTCAGCGCAGAACGCGGGGAAAGAATCTCTCATGGGAGACCTATCTGAAGTTTCTCAAGCGCTACCCACTCCTGCCTCCTCGCATCTACCACGCTTGGTCAGCATAGTGAGTCGCCCTGAGGAACCCGCTGCGGTAATTCCGCACGGTGGGGTCTGTGTGCAGGCCGTAACGCGAGTGAACGCTGAGCAATCCTCGAAAAGGACGTTGCACAGGCCGACCCGACCACCCTTTCGGGGAAGGCTGACAGGACTGGGGGAATGAGCAAGGCAGTGCCTCTATTCCCTGTGCCGGGGTAGTGGCGAGGGCATGTACACAAGGGAAACGCTGGCAACACGGGAAGCCCGCTAGCGTGGTCGGTCGTGGCGACCAACCTGAGGCCGGTGACGGTCAGAGAGGGCGCTATGGGGTGGCGGAGAGGCCCGTATTACCGGGGAAGCCGGGTAATGCCGGTGGGCGAAGCGCCGCGACGATCAGGCAGCGGCTGGACGGGAAGGGGCCTTAGTTCAAGGCGGGTGCTGAAAGTGGCAACGCACGGGAGATTGGGGCAACCCTAGGAAACTCCTGTCATGTGCAGGCGCTGCGGAAAGTACCACATGCTGAAGTGAAGGAAGAACCCGGAATGCGATCCGGGAAGCGAATGACCACCCAGGTGGTGGCATTGGCGGTTGTATGCAGAACGCATGATCGAAGTCCGCCGGGATAACACGGTCCTGTGTGAAGGTCGGGTGAACTGTGTATGACCTTTCGTGTGCGCGTCCGGTTGTGTGTCCAGCAAAGGCTGGCATGTTCAGCAGGGGTCAGTCCTGCCGGGGTAAAAGTCAGAAGCCCCGTAGCTAGGATAGCAGGGTGGCGGGAAACCAAGATCCTGAAGCCTATCGACGGGTGTTCCCTTGGGGAATGCGCGAGTCAGTGGGCCGTAACAAAAGTGAACGTGGATGTGGCCTCGAAAGTGAAGAGATCCGAAGGCCGAGCCTGCAACCGTAGGGCGAAGGCAGAATGGCTGGTCGAAAGCTGACCGACACGGCTATGCCACTTCGGCGGGGTGGAAGCGACGGCACGCTGACAAGGACATGCTAAGCAACTGGAGAAGCCCTCCTCGTCCCGGTGCGAAATCGCCGGAGTAGGGTAGGTCCTATAACCGGCGAACCCGGGAAGTGGGCTGAAGGCGAGAGGGTGGCGGATGGGTCCGTACTAGCGATGATGCCGGGTAACGCTGGTGGAGCGAAGGGGCCCTGCTGTTTGTAATCCTCTAGCGACATGGGAGGCAAGGGCGAGATGATAAAGGCGTCCAGTAGTTTGCAGGACCTGAGACGGAGGATATACGTCAAGGCGAAGGCTGAACCGTCCTGGCGGTTCTGGGGGTTGTACGTTCATGTCTGCAAGATGGAGACGCTACGCGAAGCGTATGCGCTGGCCAAGAAGAATAACGGTGCTCCAGGTATCGATGGAGTGACGTTCGAGGCCATCGAGGCGCAAGGCGTGGAAGGTTTTCTCGCGCAGATTCAGGACGAGCTACTCGAGCGTACCTATATTCCGCTGCGAGCACGGCGGCAGGAAATCCCGAAGGACGGGGGAAAAGTTCGCGTCCTCTCGATTCCTGCTATCCGCGACCGGGTGGTTCAAGGTGCGCTCAAGCTTATATTAGAGCCGATCTTCGAGGCCGATTTCCAACCGGGGTCGTATGGCTATCGCCCCAAGCGGACGGCGCATGAAGCGGTACATCGAGTAGCTACGGCGATTGTGCAGTGGAAGACACGCGTTATCGATCTCGATCTACGCGCCTACTTTGATTTGGTGCGGCATCATCTGCTGCTCGAAAAAGTAGCGCGCCGGGTCAATGACGACGACGTGATGGGTTTGCTGAAGCTGATGCTGAAAGCATCGGGAAAACAAGGCGTACCGCAAGGCGGGGTGATTTCACCGTTGCTCAGCAACATCTATCTCACTGAGGTGGATCGAATGCTGGAGCGCGCGAAAGAAACCACACGATGCGGGAAGTATTGTTACGTCGAGTATGCCCGGTTCGCTGACGATCTTGTCGTGCTGATCGATGCCCACCCGCGTCATCGCTGGCTGTTGGGGGCGGTAAGTAAACGGCTACGGGAGGAGTTTGCCAAACTACAGGTTGAGGTCAATGAAAAGAAGAGTCGCACCGTGGATTTGGATTGCGGAGAGAGCTTCGGCTTTCTGGGATTCGACTTCCGTCGTATCCGCAGCCTGAAGAAACGGGTGTGGCGCGCGCACTATACGCCCAAGCTGAAGAAGCGTACGGTGTTACTGCGCAAGCTCAAAGAGGTGTTCCGAAGGTATCAGTCCCAACCGATAAACCGGGTGGTTCAACTGATCAATCCGATTCTGCGGGGGTGGGTCAACTACTTCGCAGTGGGACATTCCAGCGAGTGCTTCAGCTTCATCAAAAACTGGGTAGAGAAGAAGGTACGGCGCCATATGAGTCGATCCCGGAATCGTCGGGGCTTCGGTTGGAAGAGATGGAGTAGACGCTGGCTTTACGACACACTGCAGCTGTTTAACGGCTATCGTGTACGTCGTGGGTCACTGGTGAAAGTGTCTCCAGCAGGATGGGCCCCATAAACCTTGACATGAAACAAACAGGAGAGCGTAGTGCGGGAAAACCGCATGCTGCGTTCGACGTGGCGGGAGCTGGAAACGTGACGATGGCAGCCGGACTGAGGGCCACGGCGAAAGCGGTGGATTTGCCACCGGAGCCTAAGGTGCGCGCGCCAGTTCTCGACCCTACCGATGAGGAGGATGTGGAAACGGAGTGATGGTGCGGCTATTGAGGCACCGCCAGACGAAAGGTGCGGCAACAGATAGGCCGAACCTTAGACCACCGCGCCACATCCTTACTCTACCCAGAAATTCAAATCGTTTGTGTATGGGGCCGTACGGATTGTCGATACTGCCGAGGAAGCCCACATCGAGGTGGAGGTACAGCCTCGAGCGAATAGCCGGACGCTGTGCTCGGGTTGCGGTGATTGCGGTCCGGGTTACGACAGGCTGCCGGCACGGCGTTTCGAGTTTGTGCCGCTGTGGGGCATCAAGGTGTTTCTGGTGTATGCGCCACGGCGCGTG
>JARRLJ010000593.1:0-3504 GCA_037387025.1 Gemmatimonadales bacterium | reverse complement strand
TGGAGGTTGGGTCCCTTGGAGTCCGAGGCCGAACGCGCAAAGATGCGCCATTCATCATTCCACTCGCGCTCGAGCCGATCCCAGGGAATCGGGGACCATTGCCCCGTCTCATCCATCTCCTTCAAGACAGCTTCGTAGGGATCTGCTTGAAACCAATCGGCCGGAGACACGGGTTGGCCGTCGGCTTGTAGGTAGAACAGTATCGTGCGCCTTGCGCCGGGAAACTCACGCTCGGCAAGTAGAAGAGGACTTCCTTCCGTCGAAAGCTCAGTGGTCTCAAATCCGCGTTCGGCAAACGCTTGGGCCAGCCAATCGATGAGACGGCGGATATCCGCAGGGAAATGTGCATCATTGGGCACCGCGAGGTATTCCCGAAAGGTGCCGATTGCCGCCATTAGCTGGGCTTCGGCCAGCGACTCGATCTCCCCCGTGCCCAGCTTCTGGGCTTGAGCCGGTGCTGGGAACAACGCACCCAACAGCAGAATGACGTTGGCACAGCAGAAGCGGTTGCCTGTCTTATTGATGTTGGTGAGCAATCGCGTTGGCCTCGAGTTCAAACAGCAAGTCGTCACGGCATACCACAGCCTGAGTTTCCAACAGCACGCCCTGTGGAACTCCGTGCTCTTCACAGTATCTGCTGAACACGGGAAGATCTGCGATGTTCCTGAAGTACGCGACGCCTCTGGATACGCTGTCCCAACTCATCCCCCTCGACTCCAGAATAGCCTGCACGACTTCCATGGTCCACTTGATCTGAGCTTCAACGTTGCCCACGTAGATCGTATCGCCTTGTTCCCCAATGCTGGCTGTCCCGGAGACGTACAGCCTGCGATGATCCGGCAGCACGGCCTCGGCCCCCCTGCTAAAGGAACTCTTGTAGTCACTAGCAGCACATTGCAGCGGCGAATCCACTTCGTGTACGTCCACAGCGGCACCCTTTACCGCTACACCGATGCACTCAGCGACCACTGCCCTACCTCGTGGATTGGAAACGCCGATCCCCGTGCTCGCTGGCATCATTTGACTGAAAACATCGCGTTCAGCAAAGAACGCTGTCCTGGCCTCGTTCAATTCATTATACCAATCGAGAATACGATCGATGTACAGCCACGTCCGGACCAACTGATCAAAACCCATATCTGCATTGGCCAGCAAGCGTTCGATTCTGGCAAAGGTGTCGCGGAGCTGTTCGGGCCTTGTTCGCGTCGCATCCTCGCTCATCAGGTCACCAAGAAAGCAATAGCGGGCATATTCGTCCTCGAACTCTGACCCGACGATACGCTTGCCAACGCGGACCCGGTCAACAGGTGTGCCGGCCAATGCTGTGACCTGCGTTCCTAGCGCGGCATGACCACCATCGAGCCAGGTGATCGGCCACTCAATCTTGCCGAACGCCGATTCGATCGCAGCAACTCCATCTATGTATTTCGCAGAATCGCCGAACCCGGTCTGCGATATTACGGTCGCCTCCCTTTCCCGACCCGCATCCGCCAGTTGCCGGAATGCGACAGACGGGTTGCGCCGCTCCCCAGCCCGCGCAGTCATGTAGTGAGTGTCGCCACTGGATCTCGAGAAGGAGTAGACATCAACGGAGCCCTGATGTGTTCTACTCGCAATGTTGGGGTTATCTGTTTTTGGCATCGCTCAC
Source organism: Gemmatimonadales bacterium (assembly GCA_037387025.1). GTDB lineage: Bacteria > Gemmatimonadota > Gemmatimonadetes > Gemmatimonadales > GWC2-71-9. The sequence goes on along the minus strand of JARRLJ010000593.1, from coordinate 1,856 downwards.
CCTGTATGTAGCTGCACCCGACTCAGCGAACCTTGACGGCTCTCAAGCGTTCCTGTATCGCACGCTTGTACTCGGACGTGATGCCCCGAGCACTGAGAGCCTCTTCGTACACCGAAATGGCGTCGGCTATTCTTCCCTGTGATTCGTATATGGACCCAAGGAGCAGGTAGGTATCCCCGTACCCGGGGTGGGACTCCGTCAGCCTGCTGAGCACCGCAACCGCTTCAGTGGCATCCCCGATTTGGTTCAGGAAGAAGGCGTGTGTGTACGCATATCTCGGCGTACCCGGCTCGAGACTCGCTGCCCGCGCGGCCCACTCCACCGCCTCCGGTAGCTTCCTATCTGCCAAGATCACGCCGCTGCTTCCGCTTCTCCACCGCGACCCACTTCCGCAAGCAGCAGCCCCAAGTTGAAGTTGACCACAGCGTTGTCCGGATCAGTCTCGAGAGCTCGGCGCAGTCTTCGCTCGGCCGCCTCATTGTCCCCCAATACGCTGTATGCCATCGCCGCGTTGACGAACGGTGGGACAGCCGTAGGCTCGAGTCTTGAGGCAGTATCGAACGAGGCCACGGCCTCTCGCAGCTGACCTCTGGCCATCAGGTAGTTGCCCTTGTTGTAATGCGACGACCAGTCATCCGGTCGTACTCCCAGCGACTGTTCGAACTCTTCCACTGCAGCATTCACCGCTGTCTCTTGCGCAATGGCCAAGAGCTCCGAAGGAAAGGTACCCAGCGCGTAGCCCACGTTCACTCGGACTATTCGATACTCGTCTTTGGCTGCGCGCGATAGGGCTTCGAGAGTTTCCCGTGAAGGATCTCCCGCGAGTCCGTGCGCGGCCGCGGCTCTGACGAGTGGATCGGGATCGTTCAGCACGCGCCTCAGAGTAGGCCACGCGTCCCGCGAGCCCGAACGCCCCAACAACCGTATGAGTGACGCGGCAAAGACCGGAACACGATTTGCACTCTCGATGTAGGCGAGCATCTCGGACAGCCTGCTCCAGTCGCCTCTCCGGGCCGCTTCGATCAGTCCCGCGCGATAGAGCACGGGCTTTTGGAAATCACGCGTACGCCAAAGGCGAACGAGCCTATCGGCCCATTCAGCGTCCCGATCGGAGTGGCAGATGTTGCACGCGTTGGGCGATCCGTAGACGTTCGTCGCTGCCGGAGTCGGCGGCCGCATAGAGTGGTCACTACGCCGCATCCGTGCGAACTCCGTCGTCGGCATGTGACATGCTATACACCTGCTACCGGGAGATCCATCCAGGTGGTGGGTGTGGGCTGGCGCATTAGTAACGTGCTGCTCGTGGCACGGTACACAGGCGTCATTCGCATGTTCCCCGCTATGCCGATAGCGTCCACTGGAAGTGTGGCACTGGAGGCAGCTCAAAGCTCCGGTTGCCGCACAAGGACTCAGCAGCCACGAAGTCAAGGTGTAGTTCTCGCCCAAGTCACGTCCGTCGGGGTAGTAATCCTCATTCTCCAGCGTAACCAAGTCGAAGTGATCGAAGTATCGGTCTCCCGGGGCAAAGTCGGTGGTTATCAGGCGGGCCTTGGAATGACACGAAGAGCAGAGAGCATTTACCTGAGCGACTTCAAACTGCTTGACGCTGATGATCTTCTGTTGTTCGAGGGTCTCACCCTCCGGCACGGCCCTAGCAGCTTTGATGTGTAACGCTGCCTCACCGTGGCAGGTCTCACAGTTGATGCCAGGCTCGCCCCACTCCGTATCATATGAATCGGTCGACCTATCGTAGTTGGTCGAAAGCTGGCTCACGTGGCACCCGTAGCACGAAGTGTTGAAGGTGAGTGCCCGATCTCTCCAGTGCACAGGTTCATCCGGTGTGCGCTCGAAATGGC
>JARRLJ010000592.1:0-3128 GCA_037387025.1 Gemmatimonadales bacterium | reverse complement strand
TCTCCAGGTTCGAGTTCATGATTGGTCCAATCGTATCACTTTCTATGGCCGTCCTCCAGGGGGTGTCGATTCAATGGACCACTGCACCGGAGCTACCCATCGCCACTGCGAATAATGCGGTAGTAGCTACCAATACACCGAGTGGACCAGCGGTTTTCTCGTTCCTGGGACTCGACTCTACAAAGCGGTGGGATGGCATTCACTCACGTGCCTTTCGCTGGATCGTTGGCGACTCACATTGGAGCGAGATAGCATCTGTTCCGGGACCGGGGAGACTCGCTTCCACAGCACAGGCAGTCGACGACAAGATCTATCTGTTCGGCGGGTATACAGTCGCGGAAGACGGCACCGAGAAATCTCTCCCCAACCTCGACATCTACGATCCTCACACAGGAACGTGGAATAGCGGCGAACCGATTCCCCTGCCGGTAGACGATGCAGTGTCGGGGGTGTGGCAGGACTCACTGATATATCTCGTGTCCGGCTGGCACGACACAGGCAACGTCGGCGAAGTGCAGTTTTACGACCCCGCGAGGGACGAGTGGAAGAGAGCGACGCCTATCTCCGGCACACCCGTGTTCGGTCATACAGGCTCCATAATCGGCAATACGATCGTCTATGTCGACGGCGCTCGGGCTGGCTCTACGGGACCGCGGTTTACGATCGAGCAATCCTCTTGGCTAGGACAGATCGATACATTCGATCCTACGAGGATTACCTGGAGGAGACTGAATCGGCATCCGGGGCCGCCGCTCTACCGGGCGGCAGCTGGAGTTATGAATGGCCTGCTGGTCTTTGCCGGTGGCACCGATAACCCCTATAACTACAATGGCATCGGATATGACGGAAAGCCATCGGCGCCGCAGCGCATTGTTTTCGCATACGATCCCGAGACCGACACATGGTTCGAGCTCGAACCGCTGCCCACAGCTTCAATGGATCATAGGGGGATCGCCGTACTCGACGACATGCTGGTAATTGTGGGAGGAATGGGAACGCGCCAAGAGGTATTGAGACAGACGGTAAGGGGCGACACGAAGAGACGGTAAGCGACGGCAAGAGCTGGTTATGAAACGGAAACTTCCTTGCCGCCTCTTGCCTCCTCTTACCGCCCCTGCCCGCCCCTTACCACCTGTCTACAACTCTTTCACTTCAGCGATCAACTTCTTGATCGAGTCCTTCGCATCGCCAAACAACATCGACGTGGCTGTGGCATAGAACAGTTCATTGTCCACGCCGGCGAATCCGGGTCGCATCGACCGCTTGAGCACGATGACCGTATTCGACTTGTCGACGTCGAGGATCGGCATCCCATACAGCGGGCTTGACTCGTTGCTACGAGCTGCCGGGTTCACCACGTCGTTGGCTCCAATCACCAAAGACACATCCGTGTGCTCGAATTCCGGATTGATGGCGTCCATATCGTACAGCTCGTCATAGGGCACGTTTGCCTCAGCGAGCAGTACGTTCATGTGCCCGGGCATGCGGCCGGCTACCGGATGGATAGCGTATTTGACCGTAACGCCCCGCTTCTCTAGCAGCTCGGCCAACTCCCGAACTTCGTGCTGCGCCTGAGCTACCGCGAGTCCGTATCCAGGTACGATCACTACCTGTTTGCCGTATGCCATGAGCATTGCGGCGTCGTCAGGCGTAATCTGTTTGATGGGCTGATCGATCACTTGACCGGCTACGATCACCGACGAGCCGGTTTCCGCTCCTGCACCGAACGCACCGAACAGCACATTGCCAAGTGAACGGTTCATCGCCTTACACATGATCGCTGTTAGAATGACTCCGGATGCTCCAACCAGCGCACCGGCAATGATCAAACCATGGTTGTTAATTACAAACCCGGTCATCGCTGCCGCCAACCCCGAATAAGAGTTCAGCAGAGCGATCACGACGGGCATGTCCGCGCCGCCGATTGGAATGACCGAAAGCACGCCGAGCAGTAGTGCTACGGCTGCCAGCACAGCCAATCCGTAGGGGTTGGGGAACTCCACCGCCAGCCAGATGATCAGCCCCAACGTACCCGTGAAAAGAATCGCGTTGAGCGTCTTCTGCAGGGGGTAGGTCACTGCCGTTCCCGTCACGATCTCCTGCAGCTTACCGAACGCAATCAGACTGCCGGAAAATGTCACGCTACCGATCAGGACGCTGAGCTGTATTGTGACCGCCACGTCGGCAGGTGGCGTCTGCCCCAGCGTCATGTAGCGTAAGTACTCTGCGCCAGCCACGAGTGATGATGCCGCTCCACCAAATCCATTTAGGAGGGCCACCATCTGAGGCGGGCGAAGATCGCTCCGACTGCCGAGCCTATGATAATGCCTATGATTATGAGCTCGAAGCTCAGTATTTCTCGATTGAAGAGGGTTACGACTATTGCGACCAGCATGCCGGCCGCGCCGATACGATTGCCCGACCGTGCGGTTGCGGGATGGCTCAAGCGTTTCAGCGCGATAATGAAGCAGACGGCCGCCGCCAGGTATATCAGCTTGGTAAGGGCTTCCATTATTTTTGCTCCTCGGGCTTACGCTTGAACATCCGTAGCATGCGATCCGTAACCATGAAGCCACCCACCACGTTGATCATCGCGAATGCGACTGCGACGACACCCAGGATGGAAGCGACTCGCGTGTCTCCTCGCCCGGCAACGACAACCGCGCCGAGGATGGTAATGCCCGAGATGGCATTGGACCCAGACATGAGCGGCGTGTGCAACGTCGGCGGCACCTTGGTGATGACTTCGAACCCGACAAACGAGGCGAGCACGAAAACCACCAGCAGCTCAACGAGGCCCTCGATCATGATCCACTCCCTTCATTTAGTGCTTTGCTAACGGCTTCGTGCACGATTTTCCCATCATGTGTGATGCACGTGCCACCGATTATTTCATCCTCGAAATCGAGGTTCAGCTCTCCATCCTTGACGATCTGGGTAAGGAATGTCTGCATGTTGCGTGCGTACATCCTGCTTGCGTCCGCCGGCACTGACGCCGGGAGGTTCAGCAAACCCAGGATCTTGACTCCGTTTAGTACCACTTCCTCACCAGCCTTCGTGCCGGCACAGTTCCCGCCTGTCTCGGCTGCTAGGTCAACGACCACCGTCCCGGGTTTCATATCCTTCAC
>JARRLJ010000591.1:0-3767 GCA_037387025.1 Gemmatimonadales bacterium | reverse complement strand
GTCCAGACCTTTGCCGTTGGCAAAGTGCTCGCGACCTCCTGCCGTCGAGCGAAGCGAGACATTAAGCAGGCGAAGCCTGCGAGCGTACCCATTCGCGTGGCGGTGCATGCACTCACCTGCATACACTTGCAGTCACACGCTTTTCGGTGATTTCACTTTCACTCAGTTGCGCTCATTCCTCCTCATTTCGTTACAGCTACGGTGACAATTCTGGACGCGAAGTTTATCCGAAGCTACTTCAGCCTGACGACGACCCTGGCGATCTTGCCCGTGAAGTAAAACGGAACCTCATAATCCTTACTGACGGGCATACCGGCGTCTCTGCCGACTTCCAGACCCTCGGTCATGGAGAATCGCGTCGGCACAGTTTCATCGATTCGTCCTTCCGCTACTTCATTGCCATCGAGGCTGAGGGTGGCGGTGCCGCCCTTGCCCAATCCATCGCCGTCGTAGTTGAAGTCCAACACGAGCGTGTGCTTTCCCTCCGGGACACTGGTCTCCGCGGCGACCTTGTACTTGTGTTCAGGGTAGTGGGAGCGGGAGTATACGAAGGTCGGTCTTCCCTCCAGGAGCATCAGTCCGAAACCGCCGAACCACCCGCCTTGCGTGATGATCATGCCCTCGGCGCCGCCTTCGGGTATTTCGATTTCGGCCGTGATGAAGAACGAGGTGTTCTTGATGTTGACCGCAGCGCCCTCCGGAATACGGTTGGTGTCGCCGTAGTAGACGAACTCTCTGCGCCCGCGGTTGGGTTCCGGTCGGTTGGCCGGGTCTGCACGCTCTATGTAACGGTCGTCCAGGGGGAAGACCTTGTTCCTTTCGGCCTCGGCCAGGAATATGGCGCGAAGCTCCTCCAGCTTCTGGGGATTATCGGCAGCGATGTTCCTCGACTGGCTGTAGTCTTCTCTCAGGTTGTAGAGCTCCCAATCATAGTCGTTGAAAGGATCGGGAGTGCTCTCACCGCGTCCTTCCCAGGGCAGACGTTTGGGGGTGGTACTGGCCATCCAGCCGTCGTGATAGATCCCTTGATTGCCGATGATTTCGAAGTATTGCGTCGTGTGTCTTTCCGGAGCGTCAGGATCGTCGAGGGTGTATAGCAGGCTCGTGCCGTTCATGGGCACCTGCTCGAAGCCGTTGATGGTCTCCGGCGCCGGAATACGAGACGCATCGAGGATGGTGGGAACAATGTCATTGACGTGGCTGAACTGGCTGCGAATGGCGCCCGGGTCCTTGATGTGCCCTTTCCACATCAGTGCCATGCCGGTCCTCGTACCACCCAGATGAGAGGCTATCTTCTTGTCCCACTGGAAAGGCGTGTTCATTGCGTGCGCCCAACTGTGAGAATAGTGGTTCTCGAACCACTTGCTTCCGAAGAGATCGAGGTTCTCGACCACACTGGTCATGCCCAGGCCGGTCGGATCTTCGGCGCTCGCGCCGTTGTCCCCCATGATGTAGATCACCAACGTGTTATCCAGCTCTCCCATCGACTCGATGGCGTCCAGCACACGACCCACCTGGTAATCCGCGTGTGAGAGCGCCGCCGCGTAGGATTCCATCTCCCGCGCTGCCACGCGTCTCTCGTCCGGAGAAAGGCTGTCCCATTTCGTGTAGTCATCCGGGGTTGGATTCAGCGCGGCGTCGACCGGGATAATGTTCATCTCCTTCTGCCTGGCGTACGTCATCTCGCGCTGACGTTCCCAACCTTCGTCGAAATCACCCTCGAACCTGTCGATCCACTCCTCTGGCGCGTGGTGCGGCGCGTGAGCCGTTCCCGGCGTGTAGTAGACGAAGAAGGGTTTGTCGGGCCAGACCGCCTTCTGTGTCCTGATCCATTTGATGGCGTGGTCGGCCATGTCCTTGTCGAGGTGGTAGTTCTCCTCTCCCAGATAGGGTTCGACCGGAACGGTGTTCTCATAGATGGGCGGCCTGTACTGGTGGGCGTCACCCCCGAGAAAACCGTAGAAGTACTCGAAGCCCAGGCCGGTCGGCCAGAGATTGAACGGGCCGGCAGGTGAAGTCTGCCAATCGGGCACGTTGTGGTTCTTACCGAACCACGAGGTGCCGTAGCCATTGGCGGTCAGTATCTCGCCGATGGTGCCCACGCTGCGGGAGACCAGACTGTGATAGCCGGGATAGGGCGTCGAGAACTCCATGATGATACCCGTCGACGCGACGTGGTGGTTGCGCCCGGTGATCAGCGACGCCCGCGTCGGCGAGCACACCGCGGTTGTGTGGAAGGAATTGTAACGCAAGCCCTCGCTCGCAATCCGGTCGAGGGTTGGCGTGGGGATCGGACCGCCGAACGCTGAGCTGGCACCGAATCCGACATCGTCCATCATCACCAACAGAACGTTGGGGGCGCCTTCGGGAGCAGTAACCTCCTCCGGCCAGTCGATAGGATCAGATTCCCCAACGGATGGCGCAATCTCGCCAACCTCCTGGTAAGGCTCGATCGGCAGATGGCGCCGATCCGGCCACTCACCAGGTTGTTCACAGGCGCTCGTTGCCAGCCCCGCAACGAGAACGCAGGCGAAACTCGTAGCCACCGACGCCAAGACTCGTGGTGCTCTGAAATAGGTCAACTCTTCCTGTCCTTTCGAATCGAGATTCGTGCGGTCTCTCTTGCTGGCTCTCACCGCGTCAGCTCCAGGGGCTCGTGAGGTGGGTTTACCCATCGTACAGATGCAATCATGTAGAGGCAGCGCTGAGAGAACAGTGACGCGGGCAATTGGATACAGCCTTGTTGTCGCCAGCGGCTCTCGCAGATGCAGTCGCAGCCCGTCTTCTTGCGCGCGCCTCCCTGCTAGAATGTAACGCGGAGAGTGTCAGCCAGGCTCTGGTTCGCTGCGATTCGCCGAGCGGTGATCTCCAGACGTAGCTGCGTCCAGTGCCGGTTCATGAGGATGGCGTTCACTATCTCGTTGTCCGTTCGCAGCTGAGCCAGAACGCGCTCGACGTTCAAGTTCCCCGCCGCGACCTCGCTTCGCGTCACCGCTTCGAAGTCGTTCGGATCCAGTCTGACGGCCAGCAGATCCCAGTAGGCTTCCTCCTCGTTCTTATACCAGTCGGTAAAGAACGCGGCGGACTCAATGCTCCGGTAGTACCCAGAGATACTCCGACGAAGCTCCGCGTCACGGATCAACGTGAGACCACCCGCGCCCAGAATCTCCCGATACGTATGATCCTGGGGCGTGAAGTTGTCCACGAACGCGGCGTGGGAGAGCCAGACGGCGAGAGAGTCCGCAGTCGGAGTGCTACTCAGGTTGCGGCGAAGCTCGAGAAGCCGATCGGCTGCATGGAGGCCGCGATCGGCCAACTCGCTCCTGTAGGCAAGTTGTGCGCTATCGCTGCCCAAATCCTGCAGCACGCCGCGCAGATACGCCTGCTCTTGCCGGTGCTCCAGCCGTTCCGCATTGAGGTTGTTCACCCAGAGGGCGATCAAGACGCCGAGGGCGATAACGACGAGGTCCGCGAGCCATCGAATCGCGATGGGTGGCCTTCGGTCTGAACCCATTCACCCCTCTGATCTAGCGCCGTGGAAGAAGCCCCTGCTCGTCCACCGTGTGGACCATGGTCGCACCAGCACAGGACAGCGGTCAAGGCGAGTCGGAAACCTCGTGAACCCACGAAGACGGAGGGACTCGGTAGCTCTCAGGTGCAGGAAAACCCGTCATCCTGCGGGCTTCCTGTCAATCGGGGCAGCCACGGGGCCGAAGCCATCGGTGCAGGGTAGTCGGACCGGCACCGGTGCACTTGCACTCACTCAC
>JARRLJ010000590.1:2022-4397 GCA_037387025.1 Gemmatimonadales bacterium | reverse complement strand
CCGGACGTGGGCACGTAGCTTCCGATCCACTGTCCACCATCGACGTCGACCTCGGCTACGAATAGGCGCTCCCCATCGAAGCTCGCGGCGACCTGATGAAACGCCTACTGGATCCCGGCTCAGTTCGACAATCCGGCCAACATTGACGCCCACTATAGGACAACAGGTCCGGAGATCTGGGATCAATGTGACGGCGAGATAGACGCCTTTGCAGTCGCAGTCGGTTCCGGTGGTACGCTCACGGGAGTCGGCACGTATCTACGAGAGCGAGCGCCAACGGTATCGCTGTATGCGGTGGAACCTGCCGAGTGTCCGATCCTGGCTCACCGCAGGTGGGGATCACATGAAATAGAGGGAATCGGCGACGGGTTCGTGCCGGAAAACCTCGACGTGAGCATCCTGAAGGGGGTCATTACGGTCAGTAGTTCCGAGAGCGTTGATACAGCGCGCCGGTTGGCGAGGGAAGAAGGGATCTTTTGCGGTATCTCGTCGGGCTGCAACGTAGCGGCCGCTCTGAAGCTGTCACATGCCCATCCCGAGCTGTCCTCGATCGTGGTCCTCGCCAACGACACGGGACAGCGGTACTTCAGTACCTCCCTGTGTGGCGAGGGGAAGCAACCCGAGATTCCCCATCGGGAGCACGTGTTGGATCAGCGCAGTCTGCAGCTGCTGGACCGCTACCAGAGGCGTTGGCAGATAATCGAGTAGCTGCTTGGCCCAGACCCATGTGTTTCAGCCCCAGGAATTTTCATTGCCGCCGTCTGGCGCGGGAGATATTGTTAGTGCTATGAAAGACGAGCATAAGATAGCTCTCCTCATATCCCGTATGGTTGATCTTCTGCGCCGCAATCCCACCGCAGTAGACGATCAGAAGGCAGGGCTCCGGTCTCTTCTGGAAGTGACCAACCATCGGAGCTGGACCGCCCGCGTGCAGGGCCACAAGCTCACGGTAGAGGGGTCACTCATACCGCCCGATGTGCCGTTTGTGGTGGACTTCGTGTCTCAAATGAGAGCCCAAGGGGTGGGGGAGGTGATAGTGGCTCAGGGCACGGGTGCCATCGAACTGATGCACCTGTTCAGGGCCTTGGCACTGGAGGCCGGTGCTGACCCCGATGGCGCATCCGTCAGGCGTCGGCTCGCGGAGGCCGATGTGCGCCGGGTGGCCGTCGTGGAGATGTCCAAGGAGACGGTGGAAGAAGAGCGGCGAGAAGGGAGGGTCACTGACGCGCTGGTGGCGTCGGAGACCGACGAGGACCCGGAGAGTCAGGACGCCCCGCCTCTGGACGTCATTCCGGAACATGAGGGAGCCGGCTTCAGTGAATTGATGGAGCGCACCAAAGGTGCTGCGGTTTCTCCGACGCAGGCTGCTGGCAAGCTAGGCGGGTCGACTGCGTCTCCCGAGGTAGCGAGGACGCTCAAGGCGGTCGGAGTTGGTGTGACGCGGGCCGTGCAAGAGGGTCGGCTGGAGGAAGCGATAGAGGCAGTCATGCAAGTTCTCCGCGAGGAGGCGGAGGTAACCGACGACCGCACTCGGGATACATATCAGATGGCCGTTAGAGGCCTGCTGATTCCGGAGATTCTCCAGCCGATCAGCAAGTTGTTGCTCGACCCACTGTATGGCAGGGACACCATTCACATCATGCGCCGCGCAGGCTCGAGAGGAACGCAGCTCTTGTTGGACCAGTTGATAAAGGCACCAACGTTTGCCGAGAGGCGGGCATATCTCGAAGCCCTGAGGCAGGTCGAAGAAGGCACGGACATCATTGTAGGAATGCTGCACCACCACGAGTGGTATGTCGTACGCAATGTGTCGGACCTAGTCGGCGAGTTGGCGATTGAGGAAGCCATTCCGGCCCTCGGGAAGGTGGTGGAACATGCCGATGCGCGGGTGCGGCTATCGGCCGGCGTAGCCCTAGCCAAGATTGGAACCCCCCAGACAGTGCGGTACTTGCGACCGGCGTTACACGATACGGACCCGCGAGTGCGCGCAAGCGTAGCTCGGGAGATCGCCGGCAAGGGTATGAGTGCACTGGTCATGACCTTGATCAACGCGGCCGACGCTGAAGAAGTGGATGAAGTTCAGGGTGAGTATTACCGAGCGCTGGGGCGGATTGGCACACCTGATGCTGTTGCAGCACTCAAGGACATAGCGCGCAAGTCGGGCGGCTTGTTCAGGTCTCGAGGTGGGGATCTGCGGGTCGCCGCCGTTCAGGGGCTCGCGATCTCCGGAGGAGAAGAGGCAAAACGGGTACTCGATTCGCTGAAGCGAGATCGAGACAAAGATGTTCGCGAGGCTGCCACACTCGGTCTGAGAGACATTGAGAAGAGAAGTAGAATGCCGTAAGCGCGACTGCTATCTCATAACAAGGACTAAG
>JARRLJ010000590.1:0-1990 GCA_037387025.1 Gemmatimonadales bacterium | reverse complement strand
AGGACTAAGTCGCAATGAAGAAAGCTGCGGAGCCCGCGGAACAACCCGCTCGTCACCTCGAAGACCCCAACACGCTCAAGGAACTGGTCTTCAACATTCCGGAGGGCATATACATCACGAGCCGCGACGGTCAGTTTCTGGATGCGAACCCAGCACTGCTGGACCTGCTGGGATATCCTACGCTCGACGATCTCTCCAGTGTCAGAGTGGAGGACATCTGTGCCGATACTGCGAGTATGAGAGAAGAGCACGAGGCGCTCGAGCGTAACGGGGAGGTGCGGGACTTCGAACTGGACGTTCGACGGTCCGATGGTACGATACGAACCGTGTTGGATACGTGCTACCTAGTGCGTGATCCGGAAAGTGGGACAACCCGGCTCTACGGCATTCTGATCGACATAACACAACGCAAAGAGGTGGAGCGCCAATTGCGGAAACTGTTGATCCGCGATCCTCTCACCGGGTGTTACAATCGTCGGTACTTGCAGGACCTCGAAAGGCGGTTCGATCCGAACGGTGCCGCGTTCGGAGCCATCGTCATCGATGTTGATCACTTCAAGCGCTATAACGATGAATACGGGCACTCGGCGGGCGATGCGGTTCTGGTCAAGTTGGCGCGTTTCCTGACGCGTCAAACTCGTGCGGAAGAAGATGTGATCCGTATCGGAGGAGACGAGTTCCTAGTCGTCCTGCTCGGAGACAGTGTAGAGTTGACGAGGGAGATAGCCAAGCGGTTCTCGCAGGTCGCGGCCGAATCTGCACCGGTCCCAATCTCATTGGGTTGGGCCGTAAGACATCCTGGCGAGCCTGTGGAAGATACTGTTGACCGTGCGGATAAGGGGCTGATACGGATCCGCCTGAAAGAACGCGGCCGGCTGCAAAGGCGAAGCAGGAGTGGAGAGCAACTGAGCCCTGCTTGAGTTCTTGGCAGTGGGTTTCGTCGGCGGGTCGTTCGGTCCGCTCTTGGGTGTGGGCGGTGGCCTAATCATTGTACCGGGGTTACTGCTTTTCACAACTCTGGAATTCCGTGGGGCAGTAGCAACGAGTCTTGTCTGCGTGGTAGCCACGTCGGTGGCTGGATCGATTGTCTTTCTCAGGCGGGGAACGACGGACGTGCACCTCGCCACCACCCTGCAGTTCTTCACGGCGGGGGGCGCCGTAGCCGCAAGCCTCGTGGCGCCGTACGTTCCGCTCGCTGTGCTCCATTTTGCGCTCGTCGCGCTGCTGTTGGCCATTTCATACAAGATGTGGTCACGGCCTGTTACTGAACACCATGACGAGCTGCCGCTGGACTCGCGAGTCCGTCACAAGGCTGCTGCCGCTTCGCTCGGTGCTGGGGCAATCGCTGGCATGTTCGGTGTGGGTGGGGGAGTGCTCAATGTCCCGGTGCTCCACCTTCTGCTGCAGCGCTCATTCGACCGGGCAGCGGCAACGAGCATGTACATGGTAGGCATCACTGCCGCCGCCGGGGCGATGATCTACACAGTTCGGGGAGATCTTCCGCTGGACTCGGTAGGAGTGACGATGCTCGGCGCACTCCTGGGTGCCAGGCTCTCTGCGTTGGGCCGCTCACGCGTCGACCGCCGGGGTCTCAAGATTCTCTTTATTCTGCTGCTGTTGTACACAGCCTACCGAATGGGTGCCCGTGGGATCGCGCAGTTCTGAACCCGACGAGCGGGTCAATGTCAACGATCGACTGCGGATGACCTTGGGTATTCTACAGGCGCTGGCAGTGATCCTGGTCGGGTTGGGGCTCGCAGCAGTGTACGTTGGGAACGGCGCGTTCTGGCGTGTAAAGTCAGGCCAACTGATCATGGCTGGGACATTGTGCTTGGTAGGGGCGCCGATACTGGCGCTCCTCCCTTTAGCGGCACACTTCATATCTCAGAGGTCCAAAGCCGGCTGGTATGCGTTGGGTACCCTAGCCATAACGCTGCTCGGCATTTTGTTGGCGGCAAGATGAAACCCGCGTGTCTGGGGATAATTGGGG
>JARRLJ010000589.1:0-2729 GCA_037387025.1 Gemmatimonadales bacterium | reverse complement strand
GGACCGGTACTTCAAGGACGTCGTCTCGATGACCGTGGCCGTCACCGACACACGTCGCGTTCATCTGGTCAACCGGTTGACGGAACTCGGATACGCGATCGATCGATCCGGCGATGTAACTGTGTGTACGGGGAAAGAAAACGTGATCAGACTCATCCCCAAGACCGATCAGAAGTACTCGATCACCCGCATGACTCTCTCCCTAATGCGTGCGAACGAAGGCAAGAAGTCTACCGCTTTGTTCCCGACGTCGTTCTGACGTTCGCAGACGGTCCGGAGGCGGTCTGGGAGTTCGGCCAGGCAAGGTGAACGATGGTTACGTCGATCGAGCGGAACAAGGTGGGTTGCGGCGAAGCTCCAGAAGCACGGTCTGAATCAGTGCCACCGGTAGACCAGAATCCGGTAGCCGAATTCAGGATCACCTACGGGGATGAAGTCACCCAGCAGGAGAGTTTCCTCGTCGGGGAAGAGGTTGTGGAGGATGTGGATTGTACCGTCATCGAGTTCTTCTACACTCCTCCAGCCTCTCGCCTCTCTTCTGACGGTGCGACTACTGCCAAGCTCCTGAGCGGTAAGGTGTGGATAGCCAAAGCCACTGGAGAGTGGATAAGGCTAGAGTCGAAGAGGGAGATCATGGGTGACACTGTCACTGTAGTGGCGACGAATGTCTTCCGTTTCAATGTGCCGCTGAGTGTCGGCCAATCCTGGTTGTTCGATATGGATGTCAGCTTGATTCCCGAGCGCGCACCTTCTTCGAGGTATACATACCGAGGGGAAGTGGTGTCTCGTGAAGACATCGTCGTACCGGCAGGGACGTTCATGTCCTTCAGAGTCGAACTGTCATTGGTGGCTGCGGATGGCATGGAGTTGGAGGATCCGGCGGTCCAATCTGTACTGTGGATCGATGTGGATACACATAGAGAGATCAAGAGGGAATCGTTTAGCCGCTGGCAAGAGATGGAGACGGCGGAGCTGGTATACAATTCACCCCTTCATTGACCTGTCCAGACAATATGATGGCAAACGCAAACAACACCTTCCAGATCACCGTTCTCCCCCTTTCGGTCGCTGCCTAACGGCTTCGCGGTTCTGCTGCGCGGCAACCTGGTTCCCGTTGGGAGCGAGCCGCAAGGCGAGTGCCCTCTACCACCTTCGCGAACCGCGACAGCAGCAACCGCTTGATACTCATAAAGGCCTCCTCGGGAGCTTACTAGTGAGGTAAGCTCGGGGAATCACCAAACCCTTTCACAAGGAGACCTTTATGAGATTCTACACCGAGCAGCACAGGTTCTACTGCGGCATCGACTTGCACGCGCGTTCCATGTACCTCTGTATCCTCGATCAGGATGGGAACGTGCTGTTGCACAAGAACCTCCGTGCCAACCCGGATGCTTTTCTCAAAGCTGTCGCCAAATACCGCCAAGATCTAGTCGTCGCGGTCGAATGTATGTTCACCTGGTACTGGCTCGCCGATCTCTGCCGCAGCCAGGGCATCCACTTCGTACTGGGCCACGCCCTCTACATGAAAGCGATCCACGGCGGCAAGGCCAAAAACGATCGCATCGATGCCTTGAAGATCGCCACCCTGCTGCGCGGCGGCATGATCCCCCAGGCTTACGTCTATCCACCCGAGATGCGCTCTACTCGTGACCTCTTGAGACGGCGGCTCCACTTCAGACGCAAGCGATCCGAGCTCTTGGCTCACATCCAGAACACCAACAGCCAGTACAACCTCGACCAGTTCGAGAAGAAGATCACCTACGCCAGCAATCGCACCGAAGTCTCACAACGGTTCAACGACCCCCACGTGCACAAGAGCGTCGAGATCGATCTCGAACTGGTCGCCCACTATGACGACCTGCTCAGGAAACTGGAGTACTTCATCCTGAGAACCGCCAAGCAGCACGATCACAACACGATCTATCGCCTGCGAACGGTGCCGGGCATCGGCAAGATCCTCTCCCTGGTGATCCTCTACGAGATCCACGACATCAACCGCTTCCAACGACCGCAGGAGCTGGTCTCCTATGCCAGGCTCGTGAAGTGTGCCAGAAAATCAGCCGGCAAGATGCATGGTACCAGCGGCAGGAAGATCGGCAATGTCCATCTCAAGTGGGCCTTCTCAGAGGCCGCCGTGGGGTTCCTCAGAAACAACTCCGATGGGAAGAAATACTACGCCAGGCTCGAGCGGAAACATGGCAAAGGCAAAGCCCTCACCGTGCTCGCTCACAAACTGGCTCGGGCCGTCTACTACATCTGGAAACGAGACGAGGTGTTCGACCAGCAGAAGTTCCTGGCGACATAAATACCGGAGGGAAGTGGGTGAGCCCGACGTCTAACTAGTCCACCTGGGCAAAGTCTCAAACGATGCGCTCATTGCTTTGCGTGTGGCATGACCACGATACGAGCTCGTCTCAGACACAACGCCCGGAACCCCGGCGCTTGATTCGACACCCACTTCCGCTCCAACACACTCGACGATGCGTGATGCATGTTCTGCCCCTCACCCGAGCCTGGAGCTAACTGACACAGGCCAGCATGGATGAGGTCGACGCGTGAGTAGGCCGGCATGAGGGAACAGATGAATTTCTAGGCCGCAGGGACATCGTGCCTATCCCTGCTCTCGGTGAGCCTCGATAGGTGTTTGGTGCAGAACATCCTGCTCTGCACCGGCAATTGAAATGAAGTCAGAACAGCGTACGGCATCGGTCCAAACAACGGGGACCACC
>JARRLJ010000588.1:0-3265 GCA_037387025.1 Gemmatimonadales bacterium | reverse complement strand
CACTTCTCCGCAATGAACTCAGGTATCTCGAAACGGACATCCGTCATGTCGCGAATGGTGCTCGTCGCAGCCGGAATCGCGCTGATCGCGGCAAATGGATCGGCGATTCCATCATCTCCGGTCTGGTAAAGATGACAGACTTGCTCCCAAAACCTGCCAGGGTTGCCTATTCCGTCTCGCCAGCCAGTACCGTCCAACGCATCCGGCATCTGAGGCACCGAACCGGCCTCGGACTTCTCGCTGGAGAGGTGCTCGACGTCCAATTCGCGGATTTCGTCAAAACCTCTTCGGATGACCCGTACGTTGTCCTCCACCACGCGCTCGCCCAAGTGTCCGAACTTCTTCTTCAACTGCACGCGGATGCCGTCGAACAGCTTGCCTTCCTCGAGTCCATAGCGATGAACCAGCGGTGATACATGAAAGAATGCTCCCATGAAGGCAGCACCCTGCATGCGGTAGCGCAGTGCCGGGTCCGAAGCCTCTTCTGACGCAATCTTGAAGGCATCCAACAGATATACCTTGATACCCTTGGATTTCAGAGCTCGCTGAGCAGTTCCGGGAATGCTGTTCCAGAACTCCTCTTCCGACAGATCGCTCTGCATGATGAACACTCCGCCATCCTCCATTCCAGCAAGCGGATTCGAATGGCGGAACACATTCGGGTCCGGAGCTAGCACGGCGTTGACGTGCATCAACTCACAATTGAGACGCAGAGGCTCCTCGGCCAATGTTGCGTAAAACGTCGTAGGCTGGCCCTTCTTCTCAGATCCGTACTTGGGATTGGCCTGTATGTTGAGGCCAAATAGATCGGCGGCGGTCATCGCCAGGTTCTTCCCCATCGTTATGGCACCCCAGCCACCAACCGAATGGACGCGCCTTCCAGTAGCTGTTCCTGCCAAATCTGGAGCTTCGGCAACTGAGTCCCGGCTCGGACAAAATCAATTCCCAAATAGAATTGCCGGCGCTTCTTGCCACCTTCCATCATGTTTTCCACTGCGGCCACGAGTTGCCCAGGCTGGATATCTCTGCTGCCGAGCCCGAAACACCCGGAATAGAACTCCGGAATCTCGTCTGCCGCGCAGGGCTCT
This sequence comes from Gemmatimonadales bacterium, assembly GCA_037387025.1. Lineage (GTDB taxonomy): Bacteria > Gemmatimonadota > Gemmatimonadetes > Gemmatimonadales > GWC2-71-9. Next base: position 2,177 of record JARRLJ010000588.1, on the reverse strand, counting down.
ACGCCGGGATGCTGCTGATCTCCGTCTTGAGCCCGTGAGTTCTCCAGCGCCTGACCCATGGCCGCCCTCATCTCCCGCAGGAGAGGAGCATCCACCGCCAACGGCTGATCGGTTCGTTCCAACACCGTGACGGCCTGTCGGCCGCGCAACATCCGCGACAGTAGGTCCGCCGGGAACGGCCGGAACATCGTGACGTTCAAAACACCGACCTTCAGCCCTCTTGTGTCGCGCAGGTAATCGCATACCACTTCGGCGTTTGAAACCACCGATCCCTGGCCCGCGATCACGTACTCGGCATCGTCCATCCTGTAACCCATGAGGCGCTCGTAGCGACGGCCGGTCAGTGCCGCAAACTCTTCCATCGCCTGGTCGGCCAGCGCCTCGATGTGATCGAAGTAGAACGGACGCTGGGCCGCTACTCCCTGGTTGTACGAGTCCTGGTTCTGGACCACACCAATCATAGCCGGATAGTCGAGGTCAAACATTTCCGGTATGCGGCGCCGTTTGTCCCCGAAAACCATACGCTGCGCTGGGGTCGGCGAGTCAACTATGTCAGATGGATCGCCGAGATACTCCTTGATCATCTCACGCTCAGGTAGCCTCACCAACTCGATCACGTGGCTTGTGAGAAAGCCGTCCTGAGCGCAGATACCTGGATTTAGCGAAAGCTCCGCAATACGGTGAGCGATCAAGTTGAGGTCTGCTGCCTCCTGCGGATTCTTCGCGAAGAGCTGGAAGAAGCCGGTGTCATCGACAGCGTGATAGTCGTCGTGGCCCGCGTGCACGTTGAGCGCATGCTTGGTCATGGCACGAGCAGCTATGTTGAGCACGTAGGTCAAGCGCTTGCCCACGGCCGGGTACAGCGATTCATGCATATATGCGATGCCCTGACCGCTGGAGAAGTTCGTCGCACGCAGCCCGGTCATCGACATACCAGCGGTGACCGCTGCCGCCGCGTGTTCTCCTTCGGGCTCGAAGAAGATCAACTTGCGTCCGTTCACGTTCTTCTTACCCGCCGCCAGCGCGGCCGCCCAGCCCTCTCCCATCTGCGTGGATGGCGTGATCGGGTAGGCTCCGGCAGCTTCGCTCGCAGCTGTTTCCATCTCCACGACGGCCGTGCTACCGTCTACTGCTGTGGGGATCCCGGGATACTTCGGCGCAGCCGCCGACCCATCAGGCTTCTTGGTCTTCATACCGTAGCGCTCCTCGCCAACTCGGGCGTTTCAGCAAATTGTGCCCCTTCAACCCACACGATGGCCCCAGTAGGACACCGGGCGATGGCATCCGGAGTTGCCAGATCGTTCTTCTCATAATCGACGACTGCGAGACCGTTTACCATCTCGATCAGCCCCGGAGCCGCGTCGGCGGCGCACCTGCCGCACGCCGTGCAGGCCACTTTGCAGGACTCTTCAGCTTCGTCTCCGTCTATCAGGTTCTTGCACTGTACTATCAGTTTGTGTTCGATCGGCATCAGCGTGAACAAATCGAGCGGACACGCTTCTACACAATCTCCACACGCCGTGCATTTATCGGGAATCACAACCGGGATTCCCACTGAGTCCATGTAGATCGCCTCGAAGTCACACGACCGCTCACAATCGGCCAGTCCGAGGCATCCCCAGGCGCAGCCCTTCCCCCCTCCTGCCACCGTTACCGCCGCCTTGCAGTTTTCCAACCCTCTGTACTCAGCCTGTTGCACCGCGACGTCGCATCCACCTGCGCAGAGAAGCCGGGCTACACGTTTGTTTGCCTCACCGGCCTCGACCCCGAGGTAGTCTGCCACGTCCAGGATATCGTCGGGGCCCATGACAGTACACGTGGCCGGTTGTACTGCCCCCCCGACCAAGGCTTCGCCAAACGCACGACATCCGGCCAGTCCGCAAGCCCCACAGTTCGTCCCAGGTAATAGATCCGTGACTTCGTCTATGCGGGGATCTTCCCAGACCTTCATCTTCAGATGGGTCAGTGCTATCAGGGTGCCGAACGTCAGTCCAACTCCACCGAGTATTGCTGAGGACAACAGGATAGTCGAGACTTCCATGGAAGATTCCGCTATCCTAGGTCCTTCAAGTCGGCTTGGCTGAGGAGCCACGCCGCCAATTTGTCTACCGGATCGGCCGCCCCGCTCACGGATGCTGCCGATTCGCTTGCTCCGGCCGGAGCGATCGACGCCGGTT
>JARRLJ010000587.1:0-2784 GCA_037387025.1 Gemmatimonadales bacterium | reverse complement strand
GAGATGGCGTCTCCGTCCGATCTTCGAGGTCACGAACGCCGACCTGGTTGTATGCGGTCACACTCACATGCAGTTTGACCGGACGATCGGCACTGTACGCGTCGTCAATGCAGGGAGCGTAGGAATGCCGTTTGGGGATCCCGGAGCCTACTGGCTGCTCCTGGTGACCGATGTTGAACTGCGTTGTACCTCATACGATCTCGCGGCGGCCACCGAGCGTATTGCAGCCACGGACTATCCGCAGCCCTCTCAGTACGAACTGGTGGATCCCCCATCAGAAAAGCAAATGCTCGACGTGTTCGAACCCGCTGCGCTTCGCTAGCCACTGGTCTTGCTTGGTGCGACCACTTGCGGCGGAACGAAGAGCCGCGATGACGACCGGCATCCGCTCTGCGGCTGCGGTGATGGCAGTCACAGTCGCCTGGCGTAGGTTGGACGCAGGTTGTATCTGTGGGAAACCCCAGATTCTCCCGAAGATCAGATCAGGCTCAGAGCCGGTCCTCTGTGCTCCCCGGTCTCGTCCTCAACGTACCAGCGATCGCGCTGAAGTCGACCGTGGAAGTCGCAGCTATTATTGGGCCACCGGAGACCAGCGGGGGTGTGCAGCCGGGCGCCGACGCTAGGCTTCGCTACAAACGTGGCTCTATCGAGGTAATCTTCGTTGGGGGAAGGGCATGTTGGATAAAGCTCTACAATCCACGTAACCTGCCGTTCAGCAAGGATAGCCTGACCAAACTGGGCCTTCCGCGCGCCAAACCCACCTACGTCAACTCGACTCACGTCATGAGCTGGAGCAACCTGGCCAACCTCAAGGAAGTCAGCATTTACGGAGGGGAATCCGGGTCGGTCTCCTCGGTACTCATCTGCGTCCAGGCTGCAAAGGTGGCGTAGAACCGCGTGGGTGTACCTGACCACTGCGTCAGCTACGGAAACCATCAAACATCATGTCAGCGCTGTGTTCGGCCCTTCGAACGGTGGTAGAAGCGCCTCGCCTTGGCGCGGTTGCCGCAGACCGCCATCTCGCACCACTTCCTGTTGCGCTTCCTGCTCGTGTCCAAGAACAACCAGCCGCAATCACCGTTGGCGCAGGTCTTCACCCGAGCAGCGTCTGGTGACGTGAGCAATTGGCTCGCCGACCAAACGACCGGACGCAACAGGCTGGTGAATTGGTCTTGCTGCTGCCATGTCCAGGTGAAGCGACCCTGATTGTCGTCATACTCGACCTGCGCCGGGGACTCAGCGAGCAAGTGATTCCATTCGTCCAGTTCCATCGATACCGCTTCGGGGTCCTTCAGTGCGGCGAAAAACATGCGGTGAATCAAGCTCCTCGCCTGCAGAGCATTCTCGAGAGCTTCCTCCGCGGCGGTGGGATGCTGACGACAGGCTGCCGATAGCGAACGCGAGTTGGTCTCGTTGACGACTCCCCCTTCCCGGGCCCATTCCAGCAATCGACCGTAGTCTGTCAGCTTTTCGCCGGCCTGAGGCTCGAGTCCCTTCCAGTCGACTGTGTTGTTGAAGTCGAGCGAGAGGTTGCCCCCAATCCACTTGAATGGCGAAGGATCCTCGCTGTCGGTCATCTCCGTGCTCCGTTATGATCAGCAATAATCTAACCTATAAAAGCTACTTGACAAGTTACAATCACCCTGCTAATCTAACCGATAATATGCTCGTTGTCGGTTATACCAATATCCCTAGGGGGCGTTCATGTTGGAGAGCGAGATGATTGCTGACGAGTTGGACCGGATGAGCCACGGTGGAGCCTGGCACGGCCCCGCGATCGATGAGGCCCTGGATGGCGTTTCAGCAGCAGATGCGGGAGCGAGGCCTATTCCCGGTGCTCACTCGATCTGGGAGATAGTGCTTCACATGACGGCATGGGCCGGCGAGGTAGGGAGGAGGCTGGAGCAGGACGCTCGACCGCTCACGGGGGAGGCGGACTGGCCCGTTGTGGCTGGAAGGACGGAATCGGATTGGGAGGACGCGCGATCGGGACTGTCAGATGCTCACCGACGCTTGCGGGTGGCGATAAGGGAATTCCCCCCCGGGCGTCTACCCGAGAGGGTAAAAGGCACCGACAATAATGGGTCGCCAGATTCGTTCTACGTGATGCTCCATGGGTTGGCACAACACGACGCTTACCACACGGGACAGATATCGCTGCTCAAGAAGGCCATGGCCGACTCACGCTGGGCACATTATCTGAGTTCCTCCGTCGGGCATCAGAGGCTTCATCAGCCAGTTGCCTTGCTACTGACCAGTCGAGCGATCGGACGCCTCCGTCTGGTTCCCAGGCGAATCCGCTGACTGCGAGAGCCAGCGCAGCGGCACTGTCACCGTCAACGCTTGCCCGGTGCCCCAGCTCGGAAATGAATGTCGGTGTCGATCTGGGGCCCGGCCCGGAGTGTTCACCGAACAGATCGTACGCCATCACCGTTACTCTCGTGCTACCTGGGTCGGGAAGCGGACCGCCCGTCGGCTCCATCACGATCTCCAAGTCCAGGCCACGGCTTCGGAGCTCCGATCTCAGGGCGCCGATGAATTCCTGGAACGCTGTCGTGTCTGAACGCGGCACGCGCTCGTAGTCCAGATGCAGGCCCTCGAACCCGTCCGCTTAGACTTTCGACGCGAGATCCCGGGCGTGCGCCGCGCGTCGCGTGGAATCTATTATCAGGTTGTGAACCAAATGGCCGTCTTTGGCGACTGTGCTGTCGGGGGAATACCTGACGTCGTTGACCACTGTAACCCACGGTTTGAAGCCCGTCTCTTCAGCCAGCCGCAGAAACG
>JARRLJ010000586.1:0-2916 GCA_037387025.1 Gemmatimonadales bacterium | reverse complement strand
CTCGTCGATGTGTTGGTCACTTCCGACGGAGTCCGTCGAATCGCGCATGAACGAGTGGACACGACCTCGACTCACGGCACGGGATGCACCCTGTCGGCGGCAATAGCGGCCGGGCTTGCCAAGCAGTTGTCTCTGGATGTGGCAGTCGCCAACGCACTCGATTTCGTGAACAAAGCCATTGCCGCCGCACCGGGGCTCGGTGGTGGCCATGGTCCGTTGAATCACTTCGTGTCCCCTCCCGGAGGGAGCTAAGCGCCATCATGTCTGAAAGTCACGACCGGCCCACACGTGAACGGGGTGTCTACTGTAACCGCACCCTGAACCTCCGGGCGATCCGAGCCATCGGATACGATATGGATTACACACTGGTCCACTACCGCGTGGACGAGTGGGAACGCCAGGCCTACGGCTACATAAAGCGGAAGCTCCTATCCGCCGGTCTTCCCATCCAACATTTGGAGTTCGATCCGGAGCTGATCATCCGCGGACTGGTGGTCGACATCGATTTCGGTAACACGCTGAAGACCAACCGGTTCGGGTACGTCAAACAGGCCTATCACGGGACACAACCGATGGAGTTCGGCAAACAACGATCGATGTACGCACGCAGTCTGGTGGACCTCTCGGAGGATCGCTTCGAGTTCCTCAACACACTCTTTTCCCTGTCGGAAGCATGCATGTACACCCAGCTGGTAGACATGCTGGACGACGGCAAGCTCCCAGGAGTGCTCGGCTACTCGGACCTCTATCGGCTGGTGAGGGAATCGACCGACCAAGCACATCTCGAAGGGGAGCTAAAGGCGGACATCACCAGAGATCCGGACCGCTACGTCGAACTCGACTCCGAGACTGCATTGGCATTGCTGGATCAGCACCACGCCGGCAAGAAACTCCTGCTGATCACGAATTCCGAGTGGAGTTACACGAGATCCATGATGGAGTACGCCTTCGATCAGTTTCTTCCCAAAGGCATGACGTGGCGTGATTTGTTCGATCTCATAATCGTGTCGGCAAGGAAGCCCGCGTTCTTTTCCACCAACAGTCCCGTCTTCCGAGTGGCCACCGAAGAAGGCCTACTCGAGCCCTGTCCCCAGGGGATCTGCGGCAAGGGGATATACCTAGGAGGAAACGCACGGTTGGTGGAGAGCTACCTGGGACTATCGGGAGACGAGATTCTCTTTGTCGGAGACCACGTGTTTACCGACGTGCACGTTTCCAAGGACGTCCTACGTTGGCGAACCGCGTTGATACTGCGCGAGCTCGAGGACGACCTATCAGGCATATCGAGCTTCCGCGCCCAGCAACAACAGCTCTCTATCCTAATGACTGAAAAAGAAGACCTCGAATTCCAGGCTGCACAGTTGCGTGTGGATGCCCTCCGCAAGCGTGCCGGTTACGGACCTGATACCAAGACAACGCTCAAGAAGCTAGACAGCCAAATCACATCCCTGAGAAACAAGCTCGCGAAACTGGATCAGCAGATCGCCCCGCTAGCGGCGGCAGCGAGTTGTATTGGCAACGGCCGCTGGGGTCCGTTAATGCGAGCCGGCAACGATAAGAGCCACCTGGCCCGTCAGGTCGAGCGGTACGCCGATATCTACATGTCGCGGGTATCCAATTTCCTACTGCAGACGCCCTTTACGTATTTGCGCTCGCGCCGGGGCAGTCTACCGCACGACCCCGAAGACATGCCGCTGGTAGCTGAGGCGGAAGGTCAAGAGCCGGACGGATAGATACGCTGCCGCCGCAATGGCCGAATCGAGTCAGCGTGCCGGTTCCCCGACGACCCGCTTCAACACCGTGCCCGCGGGCAACGTGGAATCGAGTTCCACCTGGTTCATGATCGCCAGCACGTCGAGCGAAATGGGTGACGGATAACGTTGGTTGAATTGCTCCAGATTCATCGCACGGTCCAGCGCTACCAGTTGCAGCCGCATCGGTTGAACGGATAGCGCCGACTGGTCGGTCAACCGACCAAAGCTGGCCGCGGACGATGCAAACGCTTGCCGGTAGCTGGTCCAGCGCTCGTCGAGGGTGAATCCCAGCAGCCGGTAGATGTTGGCATCATACTCAACGAAGGTGACCGCCCCCCGGAGCAACCCGTCGTTGGTCTCAGCCGCGAAGGTTGCCTCTGCTGCGGGCAGACCACCCACGCTCGTGGTTCGCGCCTGGCCGGGCGTAATCCCCTCCTGCCCCAGGAACTCGCTCAGTGCATCCCGCGGACTGACAGCTTCGGTTAAGACCAGCCCGTCCAGCCTCCGCACGTACTGCTCTCGTCTTACCGTGCTACCTGAGAAATTTCGCCCGCTCTGGGCGATGAGTGTGTTGATCCGCTCCTCGCGATCTCCTGGATCGGGGTGTGTCGACAGCCACAGCGGTACCCCGCGCCCGCCGCCGGCCTCGGTAATCCTGCCAAGCATCGCGAATACATCAGGCATCTCGCGTGGGTCGTAACCCACCCGGGTCATATACCTGAAACCGAGCATGTCAGCTTGACGCTCGTCATCGCGACTGAACTTGAGGAACAAGAGCCCCATTGCCTGTTGCGCGATGAACCCGTATCTCGACGCCACATCCGGCGCGACGACGTAACCCGCTACGAGCCCAATTTGCGCCAGTTGCTGTTCGGACATCTGACTGGCCGAGTGTCTCGCAGTCACGTGGCCGATTTCGTGCCCCAGCACCGATACCAGCTGCGCTTCGGAATTGAAATGGGCCATGATTCCGCGCGATACGTAGACAAATCCGCCCGGTAGTGCGAAGGCATTGACGATCGGATCGTCGACCACGCGGAACGTCCACGGCAGGTTGGGGCGCTCTGAACTCGCTGCTAGTGAGTCGCCCAACCTCGTCACGTATTGCTGCAATCCGGGGTCGTCGTAGATCCCGAACATGGCGGAGATCTCCGGGTCGGCC
>JARRLJ010000585.1:0-3040 GCA_037387025.1 Gemmatimonadales bacterium | reverse complement strand
GCCTACGAGCAACGCGACACCGGAGCGGTAGTTGTGGATCCGAGGGGACCGGAAATGGGAACCGAACATGTGATTCGCGGCGGCTCTTTTCGCAGTGATCCGTCGGAGCTGCGATCCGCGGCGCGCGACCATACCCGCACTAATGCCTGCCTGCTGACAGACCCCCAGATACCCAAGAGCGTCTGGTGGTATTCTGATTGTACGGACATTGGATTCCGCGTAGTATCTGAGGTTGAGAATGGATTTCCGGCCCGTATGGACCGTGATTGAGAAAGGGAGCCAAACGATGAGCGATACTGAAAAAGCACCAAGCCGGCGTGAGTTCATTGAAGCGATGGGGGCGATTGGCGCCGTGGGTGCGGTGAGTGCTCTGGTAACCAGCTGTAGCGGCGGAACGGCAGATCAGTATGCCGGCTACCCCTGGCCACCACTTTTGGAGCAAGCACCGGATGGGCCCACGTTGCGGGCTGGACTGATCGGATGTGGGGGGAGGGGCACGGGTGCCGCTACCAACTACTTGAGTGCCGGCCCCAATCTGGAAGTGGTAGCCCTGGCCGATTGCTTCCGTGACCGTCTCGATGGGTGTCGTGAGAGGCTGCGGGAAGAGAAGGGTGTCGAGATCGCCGAAGCCCGCTCAATTCTATGCAGCCGAAGAAGAGCGCAAGCACGTGTTCGTGGAGAAACCGGTGGCGCTCGATCCGGTAGGTGAGCGCTCGGTCATGGCTACGGCTCGCAAGGCTGACGGACTCGGCCTTTGCGTGGTTACCGGTACGCAGCGGCGCCACCAAGCGGATTACCTCGCCACGTTTCGCGAGATCACTCGTGGCGCTATCGGCGATATAGTGGGTGCCAACTGCTACTGGAACGGAACGGTCCCGTGGTGGCGCGACCGGCAGTCCGGCTGGACAGACATGGAGTACATGGTGCGGGATTGGGTGAACTGGACCTGGCTGTCGGGCGATCACATAGTGGAACAGCACGTGCACAACCTCGATGTAATCAACTGGTATCTGGGCGGTACGCACCCCGAAAAGGCGGTGGGGTTCGGTGGTCGCTGGCGTCGCCCCAGTGGTGACCAGTACGACTTCTTCAGCATCGATTTCACGTACGAGAATGATGTGCACGTCCACAGCATGTGCCGGCAGATTTCGGGTTGTGCCAACAATGTCTCGGAATTCGTCCGCGGCACCAAAGGCTACTCCAACTGCGTCAATGAGATTCGGGAAGCCAGTGGAGAGCTTGCCTGGGAATACCCGTACGAGTTGGACGAGGAAGGCAACCCTGTCAGACCGCAGCCGTATGTGCAGGAGCATATTGACTTCGTGACGGCGATCCGCAACAACCAACCGGTGAACGAGGCGGAGCGCACCGCCGTCGCCACGCTCACGGCGATCATGGGCCGCATATCGACCTACACGGGTAAAGAGGTCACGTGGGATGAGATGATGGAGTCGGAACTCGCGCTCGGGCCAGGGCGTGTGGAGCTGGGGCCGTCAGACCTGCTACCGCCCGTGATTCCGGTGCCCGGCGCGGCGTAGCAGTTCGTCGCACTAGAGCCTTCCTCGGCTCTGCTTCGTAACTCGTTGTCAAATATGGGGCTCCCGCGCTCTGCGGGGGCCCTTCTCACTGCTCGGAAGACCCCGACCCGCTGTGTGCCAAGGATCACAGGAATACCGGCCTATTAACCGCAGATTTATCAGAGCAGTACCTCGAGTGGCAACGCTGCTCGAGGAGAGTGAATCCTGCACTGAGCACGAGTTGATTCCACTGGAGGTGGGAAATGGGCCGAGTCCTGGCTATGAACGTGATGCTCCTGTTGGGGTTGGGCCTTGTGTCCAACGCGGCAGCACAAGAAACCGAACAGATTGGAGACTTCTTCTACGTGACCTCAGCCGATCCGTTCGACGATGACGACAGGAGCATGGTAGCAACCATTGAGATAGGCGCCGATGAGTACATGGACGACAACGCCTTTCTGGCGTGGCGGTGTCTGCCTGACGGGTTGAACGTGATTTACGGATTCAACAGTTACATGGGCGGCGACGAGGAAGAACGAGTCCTCGTACGCTACCGCTTCGACAGACGGGAAGCTACCGACTTCGAGAGGTGGAGCATGATGCAGGGCAACGACGCAGCGTGGATACCCATGCATTGGGTGTCTCAGTTCACCGAACAGGCCAAGGCTGGTAGTAAGGTTGTGTTCCGGGTTACCGATCCTCTGGACGGAGAGACCCTGACGCATGAGTTCAACTTGGCCGGTCTCGGTCAGGCACTGACCCGCCTGAGCTGCGCTACCTATTGAGGGCTAACAGATCCGCTGCTGATCTCTGATTGGGGCGGCGCAGGCGCTGCCCCGACAATCCTCGATCCACGAGTAACACCGCGACCGTTCGCGGCGTCCGTCTAGTCCAATGCCAGCGCTTCCGTAGGATCTACTCTCAAGGCACGCCACGCCGGCAGCATACACGCGCATAGCGCGACCATTATGAAGAACCCGGTCACGCCCGCAAACGTAGTGGGATCGGTGGCGCTGAGCTGAAACAGCATCCCTTCGACCAGGCGCGCGGCGCTGACCGCTCCCGCCACCCCAAGGACCAAGCCAACTCCGACTAACGTCATACCGCGTGTGATCACCAGCCTTAGAACGTTCCCTCTGCTGGCCCCAAGCGCGACCCGTATACCGATCTCGTGGATCCTCTGAGTTACGAAGAAGGCCAACACGCCGTAGAGGCCCAGCGCAGCCAGGGCCAATGCCACGATAGCGAACATACCGAGGACTGTAGTCACGCTGCGAGTGTAAGACACGGAGTTGGCCAGGGCATCCTCCATGGTCTGAGGCTCGCTCAGGACGATGTTGCGGTCCAAAGCCCATACTCTTTCGTGGATGGCTCTAACGAAGCTCTTGGCGTCGGTGGAGGTGGCAACAGCGACCTGCCATGTTCTTCCCCTTCGCGCAACAGCCCCAACGCACCATGCGACTCGCCGTTGCCACCTCCACCGACGCCAAGAGCTTCGTTAGAGCCATCCAAGAAAGAGTATG
>JARRLJ010000584.1:0-3217 GCA_037387025.1 Gemmatimonadales bacterium | reverse complement strand
GGGGTCCAATACCGTTGGCACGTACGTCATGCGTGATGACATCACGAATCTCGTCTTCCCCGGCACCCAGGGATCCAGCGCGACTACGATGGATACGGCCAGCACGGCAGCGGTGTTTCGCTACAAACGAGATTTTGGCAGTCACTACACCGCTGGCCTCCTTGGCACTGTCCGCGAGGGACCGGGCTACCACAACAGAGTGTTCGGTGCCGACTTGGATTTTCGATTGACGCCGACCAATCAGATCCAACTACTGGTACTGCGGTCGAGTACCGAGTATCCGGCCGACATTCAGGGAGATTTCGACCAACCGTCGGGATCCAACGGTGATCACCTCATCTCGTTTGAGTACGATCACTACACACGGACGTGGGGCTGGTGGGCGGACTACGAAGAAGCCGGAGAGAACTTCCGTGCCGACCTCGGCTACTATCCCAGAGTTGGTTATCGAAACGTCGAAGGCGGAGTGCTGCGTACGTGGAACGGAAGACCGGGATCGTGGTGGGCCGCGATGAGAGCGGGCGTTGACTACAGCTACTTTGCCGAGCGGGATGGAACGCTATTGGATCGAATGGCCGCGCTATGGTTCAACTATAACGGAACCATGCAGTCCTTTCTCCAACTCAGGGCGTGGCGATCGAGAGAGGGATACGCGGGCGAGGAGTTTGATCTCACGTCTGCTTTGATCCAGGTAGGATTCTGGCCAACCGGCGATCTCCAGGTCGGCACGTTTGCGATCGTCGGGGACCAAATCGACTATGCGAACGTGCGGCTCGGAGCGCATCTGTACACGGCAAACATCAGTCAGCTTACCGCAGTGTACCAATTCAATGTCCGCACGTTCTTCCGCGCGATCGTCCAATATGTGAATTACAGCTACAATCCAGACAACTACACCTTCGAGCAAGACCCCGAAGATCGGCGCCTTTTCGCCCAGCTACTGATGTCCTACAAGTTCAACCCCAGGACCGTGTTGTTTCTGGGCTATGTCGACAATTACCACGGCAACCAAGACTTCAGCCTCACGCAGTCCGATCGAACGTTCTTTGTCAAGCTGGGCTACGCTTGGACGATGTAGGCGGGTTACCTTCAGAGACCTCGCGGCGGAATCAAACGGAAACGGCTACCCTAGTATCAAACAAGCAAGACGGAAGCGACTTCGACCTGCAACTCCTCGAGAGAGACTTGGATGAACGGCCTGGCCCAGGATAGTCGATATGCCCTTCGCGCGATCAAGCGTCAACCTACCTTCTTCGCCTTTGCGGCTCTGATCATCGGCCTGGGCGTGGGGGCGAACACCTCCGTGTTCAGCGTCATAAGTCCGCTCCTGCTCCGGCCCTTGCCGTTCGAGGAGCCGGAACGTCTCGCATGGGTCGCTCAAGCATCTGAGGGCGGCATGTCGGCGGAAACGTCGCGCACGTCCAACCTGCACGACTACAGGGAAATGAACCAATCGTTCGAAGCGCTCACGGGCTACTTCGCCTTCTTCGAATATCAGAGCTTCAACCTGGTCGGACTCGGCCAACCCGAGCGTCTGGTCGGGGTGGGCGTCGCACAGAACTTCCTGGACGTCCTGGGCGTCCCGCCGCTGCTGGGCCGTAATTTCGATAACGAAGAGAGCGTCTGGAATGGGCGGCCCGCCGCTATCCTCACACACGGGTTCTGGATGCGGAGGTTTGGCGGCGACCCGAGCATCGTGGGAGAGTCCATAACGATACACGACCAACCCACCGCCGTCGTGGGCGTGCTGCCACCCACGTTTGACTTCGCCTCGACATTCGCGCCGGCCTCGCGCGTCGACTTCCTGCGACCGTTTCCTATCAGCGATGAGACAGACCAGTGGGGGAACACCCTTTCCATTATCGGACGCCTCAAGCCGGGGGCAACCCTCGAGAGCGCCCAAGCCGATCTGGATCTCATCACCGCACGACTTCACGAGGCGGACCCGGCTCGATGGGGCCTCGGAGCAGTAGTGACCTCTTTACACAATCAGATTGCCGGCGATTTCAGAGGAGCGATGCTGTTATTGGCCGCGGCGGCCGGGGTCGTCATGCTGGTCGCCTGCGCGAATCTGTCCAACCTTCTCCTGGCACGCGGTCAGTCGCGGCGCAAGGAAATGGCCATCCGGAGTACTCTTGGTGCTGACCGTTGGCGGCTCGTTGGCCAGCTGACGGTTGAGAGTCTGATACTCGCGTTGCTCGGCGGTTTGTTCGGAGGTCTGTTTGCGTACGGTGTGACCCGTGTCGTAGCCAACACCACGGCGGTCAGCATTCCGATGCTCAGCACCATATCCATTGACGGCGCTGCGCTGCTGTTCACGCTGGTCATCACGATCTTCGCGGGGCTGCTGATCGGCATCGTTCCCGCATTCCAGTATTCCAAGGCAAGGGAAGCCGAGGTAATCAACGATTCGAGCCGAGGATCGACAGAGGGCAGACGAAGCGCGGCGTTTCGCGAGGGATTGGTAGTAGGCGAAGTTGCCCTCGCCTGTGTCCTGCTCGTAAGCGGGGGTCTTCTGCTCCGCAGTTTCCTGAGCGTGCTCGATGTAGACCTGGGCTTCGAACCGGAGGGGGTTGTCGCCTGGGAAGTCGAGACGACCCGGGATTTTCCAGATTTCATCGAACGGACGGCGTTCTACGATCAGCTGCTCAGCCGGGTCGAGGCGTTGCCAGGTGTCGACGCAGCGGGACTCACCGATACACCGCCACTCGGTCGTAACCGCAGCTGGAGCGTCCAGGCACTGGGCGTGGAGTACCCAGAGGGAGCAACTCCCACGGCGTTCCCCCGTGTCGTAGACCGGCGATATCTCTCGGTCATGGGTATTCCGCTGCTGGCCGGACGAAGCTTCACGGCCGACGATGACGACGAATCGCCGTCAGTGATCATTCTCAACCAGAACGCCGCGGAAGTGCTGTTTCCCGGCCAGGATCCCGTCGGGCAGACAGTTGTCGTCGGCAGAGAGCGGGAAGTAATCGGGATCGTCGACAATGTCCGCCATCAATCGCTGGAGCAGTCGTCGGGCTTGGAGATGTATTTGCCCATGACTCAGATCGGCTACGGTGCCCTGGTCATGGCCGTTCGCTCGCCGCTTCCCCTGGCAACGTTGGCCCCAAGCATACGCGCCGCGTTGCAGGAAGCGGATCCAATGATGCCGACCGGCGATTTCTGGGAGATGGAAGACGTAGTCGATCGATCCGTATCACCCCGGCGCTTCATT
>JARRLJ010000583.1:0-4434 GCA_037387025.1 Gemmatimonadales bacterium | reverse complement strand
GACTTTCGCCGCGCGCTGGACGATCAATCACTCGACGCGCTCGTCATCGCTGCTCCGGATCACTGGCATGCTCCAGCGACACTGCTCGCGCTCGAGGCCGGAAAGAACGTGTACGTCGAAAAGCCGTGCGGACACAATCCACGTGAAGGAGAGTTGCTCGTCGTGGCACAGCATCGTTACGGGCGAGTCGTGCAGATGGGCAGCCAACAGCGCTCATCGCCGGAGTCCATGGACGTCATCCAACAGATCCGTGATGGTGTCGTCGGACGCCCATATTTCGCGCGGGCGTGGTACGCCAACACGCGCGGCAGCATCGGCCACGGGGTTCCGGCACCGATTCCGGATTGGCTGGACTACGAACTGTGGCAGGGCCCGGCTCCACGCACGCCTTACCGCGACAATGTGGTGCACTACAACTGGCACTGGTTCTGGCGTTGGGGCACCGGAGAAATCTGCAACAACGGAACACACGAAATCGACGTGTGCCGCTGGGCGCTGGGAGTGAACTTCCCAACCAAGGTCACGTCAGCCGGCGGGCGCTACCACTTCGACGACGACTGGGAGTTCCCCGACACCCAGGTAGCATCGTTCGAGTTCGACGATGGATCCACCATCTCTTGGGAGGGAAGAAGCTGCAATGGCCGTGTCATCGAGAATCGCGGCCGGGGCGCGTCGATCCACGGCACGGAGGGAACCGCCATCATCGACCGGTCGGGCTACGTCATCTACGACAACGATAACAATGAGGTTGCTCGTCGCATCCGCGGCGAGACGGTCGATGCCCTCGATACCAGGGGAGGCGGAACGCTCACCGACCTGCATATCGCGAACTTCCTCGATGCGATCCGTGGAGATACCGTGCCCGCGGCACCTATCGATGAAGGGTCCAAGACTCAACTGCTCTGTCACCTGGGCAACATCGCGCAGCGCACGGGACGCGCACTGCACTGCGATCCAACTACGGGCCGCATCGTAGATGACGCCGAGGCAATGACATACTGGGGACGCGAGTACGAACCAGGCTGGGAGCCTGCGTCGTAGTCTGAACCAGTCTGACATCCCTGACAAGCAACTCGACGGAGGCACTAGATGCGAGACGATCAGCATTCGGTTTCCCGCAGAGACTTTATCAAGACGGGAGGCGGCGCCGTTGCCGCGTCCATGGTGGCAATGCCATCCGCCCTCGATATGGCGTTCCCAACACGTCGGAACCGCGCCAAGATGCGGTACGCCATTGTCGGAACCGGTATCAGGGGAACTGGCATGTGGGGCCGTGACGTCGCGCGAGACTACACCGACTACGTCGACTTCGTGGGCTTGTGCGACATCAACCCCGGGCGCGTAGAGTTCGCCAAGGAGTACATCGGCGTCGACTGTCCGACGTTCACGGACTTCACGGAGATGATCCACCAAACACGACCCGACACCCTCTGCGTCACGACTGTGGACAGCACCCATAACGAGTTCATCATAAAAGGCATGGAGATGGGCTGCGACATCGTGGCCGAGAAGCCGTTGACGACGGATCAGTTCAAGTGCCAGGCTATCCTCGATGCCCAGGCGCGCACGCGCAAGAACATCACTGTCACCTTCAATTACCGCTACTCACCTCATCGGACGAAGCTGAAGCAACTGCTGATGGAGGAGCGGATCGGTCGCCTCACCTCGGTGGATTTCCATTGGTACTTGGACATATACCATGGCGCCAGCTATTTCCGCCGCTGGCACGGCAAGGAGCGCTACAGCGGCACTCTGTTCGTGCACAAGGCGACGCACCACTTCGACCTGCTCAACTGGTGGGTGGATTCCGAACCCGAAGAGGTCTTCGCGTACGGCGACCTGCAATACTACGGACACAACCATCCGTTCAGGTACACCAACTGTAGGGGCTGCCCGCACGCCAGCCAGTGCCAACACTACTGGGACATTACGGAAGATCAATTCCTCACCAATCTGTACGTCGACAACGAGCAGCACGATGGCTGGTTATCGTATCGCCTTCAACGGAACGAAAGGGAGAATGGAAGCCTGGATCAAGGAGCGGCAACCGTGGCAAGCCGAGGATTACGACGAGATAAGGATCACCGACAACTTCGGCGACACGGAGCTGATTCAGATTCCTCATGCAGGTGGCGGCCACGGCGGTGGTGATACGCGACTCAGGGATCGCATCTTCAAGGATCCGAGCGCACCAGACCCATACCGCCACGCGGCGGGCGTCCGGGACGGAGCGATGTCCATATTGATCGGGATAGGAGCCCGTACGAGCGTGAAGACGGGCGAGCCGGTGAGGATAGCGTCGTTAACCACGCTGAAGCCGCGCCTGAAACGGCCGTGAGGCCCCTAAACCGAGAGAAAAGCAACATGACCGATAGCACGACAAGCAGGCGAGAATTCCTGAAAGGTGCAGCGCTGGGCACCGTGGGCGTCGCGCTCCCGGTCGCAGCGACCGCGTGCGATAGCCAAGAACCGACCGATGACATGGCACCCGGGATCAAACTCGGTGTCGCGAGCTACTCGCTCAGAGAGCTGAGCCGGGCTGATGCGATCGCAGCCATCACCGCATTGCGTTCCCCGTACGTCAGCATCAAGTCTTTCCACCTCCCGTACGAGAACACAAACGAGGAACTCGTGGCGGGACGCCACGAGTTCGAGAGCGCGGGTCTCGAGATCGTGGGAGGAGGCGTGATCACGTTGCAGCAGGACGATGACGCCGACGTCCGCCGCTATTTCGAGTATGCCAAGACATCTGGCATGCCCCTCATGGTAATCGCGCCTACACCGGCGACACTACCGCGCATCGAGCGCTTCGTTCGCGAGTACGACATCAAAGTGGCGATTCACAACCACGGCCCAGAAGACGAGTACTTCCCCGCTCCGGGCGATGCGCTTCCGGTGATCCAGGACCTGGACCCCAGGGTGGGGTTGTGCGTGGACCTGGGGCACACCGCTCGAACCGGTGTCGACGTCGTGGAAGCCATTGCGGAAGCTGGGGACCGAGTGCTCGACATCCACGCGAAGGACCTGCGAGACCTGATGGACCGGGACAGCCAGTGCGTTGTGGGAGAAGGGGCAATGCCGATCCCCGGAATCTTCCGGCAACTGGTCGCGATGGACTATTCGGGATACGTGAACCTCGAGTACGAGATCGACGCTTCCGATCCGCTGCCCGGCATGCAGCGCTCCTTTGCCTATATGCGGGGTGTGTTGGCAGGTCTCGGGATAACGGAAGCGTAGTCTAGGCGGCGCTATCAGAGCGTCACACCGGTCTTCCAGATGGCGATATCGCGGTAGTCGTAACGCTCATTGCTGGTTTGCATACGGCCGCTGGCTACGTCTAGCAGTAGGTCGAGAAGGTCGGCTTCCAATTCACTCATCTCGGTGGAGCCGTCCAACAGCGATCCCGCATTGAAATCGATCCAACGCGGCTTCTTCACACTGACTGCGGTGTTCGATGAGATTTTGACGGTCGGCACCGGAGAGCCCAAAGGCGTGCCGCGGCCCGTGGTGAAGAGCAGGACAGTTGCTCCCGCCGCCACCATGGCTGTCGTTGAGACTGCGTCGTTACCCGGCGCCTCGAGCAGCGACAGCCCGGGAACCGTCTTCCGCTCCCCGTAGCGGAGCACTTCCGTCACCCTAGCACTGCCTCCCTTCATGACCGCACCGAGTGACTTCTCCTCCAACGTGGTCAAGCCACCCTCGATATTGCCCGGTGACGGATTTTCGTGAATGGGTCGACCGTGCTCCCGGGAGTACTGTTTGAAGTCGTTCACCAAACGCTCAGCGTCGCGGAAGACGTCCTCTGTAGCCGCCCGGTTCATGAGAATCTGTTCCGCACCGAACATCTCCGGCACCTCGCTGAGAATGGCCCCAACTCCATGCTCCGTTACGTGGTCGGCGATTCGTCCCACCAGCGGATTGGCCGTGACACCGCTCAAGGCGTCCGAGCCGCCGCACTTGAGTCCAACGACCAAATCGGAAATAGGGTGGCTACTGCGACGGTCCTGCTGCATCACGCTGACCAACTCCCGCACCAGCGTCACGCCATGCTCCACCTCGTCATCCACATCTTGCGAGTTGAAAAATCGCAGCCGGTTCCGATCGATATCGCCAGCAACCGGCAGCAGACTGTCTATTTGATTGTCCTCACACCCCAACCCTAGGAGGAGAACGCCCCCGACGTTGGGATGTCCGATCAGACCGGCTAGTATGCGCCGGGTGCCGTCCAGGTCATCTCCGGACTGGCTGCAACCATAGGGGTGTGCGAAGGTGTGAATGCCGTCTACGTGTTCGCCCAACTCATCCATGCAGATGCGAGCAATACGATCTGCAACGCGGTTGACACAGCCGACCGTGTTCAGAACCCACACTTCGTTGCGCACCCCCACAGTCCCGTTACGCCGAAGGTATCCGTCGAAGTCCCTCCTGCCGCCG
>JARRLJ010000582.1:0-10111 GCA_037387025.1 Gemmatimonadales bacterium | reverse complement strand
CTGCATCCTGTGCCTCTTTCTCCAACTCACCTTGAGGAAAATCCGGTCGAGTGTCTGCCCTGAAGGCAATGAAGGTTGGGTCGAGCTCGATGCTGCGGCCGTGACGCACGTCCTCGAATCCCTGAATCTTGATGGACTGACAGAGGTAGCAGTTGTTGCTGCGGTCTCGTGGAAACGTCCCTATATGGTACGGATGGGCGCGGGGATACCGCCTGACCGCGTCGAATCCCCAAACCTGAGGGCCATCTGCGCGCTGAAATCGCAGGGACGAGAACGGGATGGAGATCTCCACTGCATAGCCCCAACTCGTGATCCTACTCGCCGAGTCCCAGATCGCATCCCACCCGGGATCCTCTCCCGACTGGGATTCGATCTCATCGAACTGGACGCCCTGGGCCGTCACGATGAAGTCGAAACTTCGTCTCTGATCGTTGAACGTATCGAGGATCAAGGCGACCCAATCATCTCCCCCTAGGGTGTCGCGATCTCGCAGATGGGCTCTGATAGCGGATGGCTCTGGGTCGAGGCAGCGAAACGCCGCATAGAGATTGTCTTCATCATAGGTCAGAAGGACCTCGGTGCTGACAGGCGGGGTAACGTTCTCCCCCGGTCGAACTTCGTAATTCAGCTCGAGCAGCAGGGCCCCCTGCCAAGCCTCCTCATCGAGGATGGCATCTACCGTAATCCCGGACGCCGTCTTGGGGACAAGGAAGGGTTCGCTGAATGACTCCGTGTTTCACCCGAACCTCCACGTGTTGTTGGGGGTCGGTGGTCCCTGTCTTTCACCAACCTGACGTGTCGGTCGGCTCCCAGGTTTCGGCTCGGTCGAGCTGAAACCACCCTCATCTTCCTGGCGTAGTGCAACCGGCAATGAACAACACTTCGGGTTGGAGGCGCTATCACGATGGAGCCGGCCGCCGGGAATGTCGAATGTCGAACAAGGAACAACGAATGGGCTATGATGTGATGCATTTCCGCATGCGACGTTCTGTGTTCGGGCTTCGATATTCTAGTCGACATTCCGTGTTGGGTGCTCCATATTCCAGCCTTCATGCCTGAGTACAAGTCGCGGTTTTCGTCGGCCTTTGCCAACAAACTGCTGTTCCTCTTGGCGGCCGTGGCCCTGCTTGCCTGTAACCCCGAAGCCAAGCAGCTCCGTGTTTCATGCGAGGATGGGAACGCCGCAGACTGCAACGAGCTCGGTCACAGACTTGTGACGGGCGACCATGTGCTGCGGGATTATGTGTGGGCTGCCGAAGTGTTGCAGCAAGCATGTGATAGTGGTGTAGCGCAGGGCTGCTACAGGCTGGGACGTATGCACGAGGACAGCACGGGCTTCGATGGTGATGTGGATCTCATGCTCGGCCTGTACCGACAGGCTTGTGATGGTGGTGAGGCCGAGGGCTGCTACAGGCTTGGACTCATGTATCAGGACAGTATTGGTGTGGATCGCGATCTCGGAACCGCTTTCGGGTTGTTCGAACAGGGGTGTGACGGCGGCTCAATGTCGGGTTGTACCAGCCTCGGACTCATGTACAAGGACGGTTCCTACGTACCTCAGGATCTCGTTCGAGCCGCGGATCTGTTCCAGCAAGCCTGTGACGGTGATGAGATGTCGGGCTGCCACAACCTCGGCGAATCGTATGCCACTGGAGCGGGTGTCGCTCAGGATCTCGCCCGGGCCGCGGAACTCTACGAGCAAGCCTGCGACGCCAACGTGTGGGCCGGCTGCTCCAAGCTCGGCGACCTGTACGCCGCCGGCAGCGGCGTGAGTGAGGACGTCGAACGAGCCGTCGAGCTGTATCGCCGGGCATGCAACCGCCGCTATGGGGAAGCCTGCTATAGTCTAGGCGTCATGTACCAGCGTGGTACCGGAGTGGAGCGGCAACCCGGCCGCGCCGCGTCGCTGTTCAGCCGCGCATGCAGTTATGGCTACGAAGAGGCTTGTGAGGGTGGTTGACGTGAAGACGCTACTCACCGCTGAGAACCTGACGAAGCATTACAAAGACGTTGTGGCGCTCGACAACGTCAGCTTCGAGATCTCCGAGGGAATCACTGGTATTCTCGGTGAAAATGGTGCAGGCAAGAGCACGGCCATCAAGCTCTTTCTTGGCCTGATCCAGCCTACGTCCGGCTCGGCGAAGGCGCTGGACCAAGATGCGCACGAAAGCGTCGCTGTTCGCGCCAGGTTAGGGTACATGCCGGAGCACGATTGCCTGCCGAACAACGTTGCTGCCACCGAATTCCTGTCCCACATGGCTGAGCTGAGTGGTCTTCCTCCGAAGCATGCGCGCACCCGCGCTGCCGACACGCTGCGCCACGTGGGGCTGTTTGAAGAACGCTACCGTTCGATGGGTGGTTATTCCACGGGCATGAAGCAGCGCGTGAAACTGGCGCAGGCATTGGTGCACGATCCGACCTTCGTGTTTCTGGATGAGCCTACCGCCGGACTGGACCCGGGCGGGCGTGAAGAAATGCTCGAGTTGGTTCGCAAAACGCACCGGGAGTTCGGTATCAGCATACTCTTCTCCTCCCACCTGATGGCCGACGTAGAGCGCGCCTGTGACAGGATCATAGTGCTACAGAGCGGTCGACTAGTGCAGTCCGGCGAGGTCACGCATTTCACGAAAGAGACCGAAACCGTATTCATCGAAGTCGACAGCAACCGGGAGCGTCTCGTAACGGCGCTGGAGCGCCGTGGCGTGGCAGTCGCGTCAGACGGTCGCGGACTGTACATCGAGGGTCCTGACGAATCGGTGTACGACCATGTAAGAGATGCACTGGTGGAGGCCGAAGCCCCGCTGCGCCGCATGGCACCTCGTCGCCGTGCGCTGGCGGAGTTGTTCCAACGTGAGGGCGAGGACTTCGCAAGCGAGCTGGCGCAATGACGGGGCCAGAGGTGACCCAGCGCGAAGGAACCGTCTTCGATATCGGGTACCAGAGCTACACCGGACCGCGCGAGGGGCGAAACCGTGCTCGGATATCGGTGATCACTGAACCTTCCGTCGCACTCCGATTATTACGGAATCGCGTCGATGATCTTCTTCGTATTCGCCGCGGTGAGTGCCCCGGAGTTGTTGTGCCCGGACCGACGAGAGGGCACGATCAACTTGTATCTAGTGCGACCGCTCACTGGATCGGACTACGTGTTCTCGCGCTGGCTTGCCTTCTTCCTGGTGATGGTTGCAGTCGCTTGGTTGCCCCAATTCATATTGCTGCTCGGGTTGCTAATGGGCGACCCGAGGCCGGTTGACTACCTGCTCCAGAACTGGCTCGACATTCCCAGGTTTCTTGCGGCGGCAATCCCGCTCGCTGCTTACACTACGACGCTTGCGCTCCTCACAGCGGCCTTCACTACCAGACGTGCTTATGCCGCCGTGTTCCTGGTGGGACTGTTCGTCATCACCACACCGTTCACAACCGGACTCGCCTCGGAGATCGGTGGTACGGCAGGTCAGTGGATCTCCATGTTCAACTTGACCAACATCCCGGTGCACGTGAACGACGTGATCTTTGGCGAACCCAGTGTCATTACCCGTGAGGCGCCCGCTGCCGAACTGCCGGCGTGGATTCTCGTCGGTTGGTTCTTCTTGTGGACGCTCGTTCCCGGGGGAGTGTTGTGGATGCGCTACCGGCGGTTGACGCCATGACAAGCGATAGGGCCACTCCGGTGATCAGCGTAGACCACGTATCGAGGTGGTTTGGCAGTGTCGTCGCGGTAAGCGACATCACGTTCGACGTGAAGCCAGGTATAACCGGCCTATTGGGGCCGAACGGAGCGGGGAAGACGACACTGCTCAGGATGATGACCGGATTGGCGGACCCTTCCGATGGCGGAGTAACGGTCTTTGGGGAGCCCGTGCGGCGCAACCCTCCGCTCTACGGACGCATGGGAGTGATGTCGGAGCACGAAACGGTGTACGGCTTCATGAAGGGCCGCGACTTCGTGCGGATGATGGGTCGGTTGAGAGGTGTGACCGACGAGGCGGCAGTAGACAAGGCGATCGACTTCGTGGACCTCGCCGATGCTGCGCATCGTCCGATGGGTACCTATTCCCGCGGGATGCGCCAGCGAATGAGACTGGCTGGGACGCTGGTGCACGACCCCGAGATCCTGATACTCGACGAACCGCTGAACGGCGCCGATCCCAGGCAGCGAGTGCACTTCCAGAGTCTGCTGCGGAAGCTCTCGGCCGAGGGCCGCACGATCGTGCTCTCGTCGCACATCCTGGAAGAAGTCGAACAGCTAGCCGATACGGTTCTGCTCATCGTGAATGGCAAGCTAGCCGCATCCGGCGATTTCCGTGCGATTCGCGTGGCCCTGGATGAGAGACCGTATCACGTGCTGGTCGCGTCCGATTCGCCGCGAGAGTTGGCCGCGGCTGTAGTCAAGCTCGACTCCGTAGACGCCGTCAACGTAGATCCGGATGGGACACTCGTGGTGCTCAGCAGAAACGTGCGTGATTTGCAGATCGAGCTGCCCCGCCTGGCGCAATCCGCTGCGGTCAGCTTGCGGCGAGTGGAGCCGTTGGACGATTCGTTGGAAAGTGTCTTCGGCTATCTGGTGGAGCGCTAACGATGTTGCCCATTTTCCTACTGACGCTCCGCCAGCTCTCGGGCAAGTGGCGACTGACGATCATGTCGGTGCTTGCCTTGTTGCCCATCGTTATTGCGGTGCTGATGGTGAGCTTTGAGGGCGCGCCTACCGTCCAGGAATTCGAGAACGCGGTTCTCAACGGCATTCTCGCGGGCGCAATCTCGCCGCTCGTGGCACTAGCCATTGCCACCGCTGCGTTTGCCAACGAAATAGAAGACAGCACGTTGGCCAATCTCACGCTCGCTCCTATTCCCCGTTGGCAAATCGTGGTGCCAAAACTTCTTGCCGCCATCTGTGTGTCGGCGCCGTTCATCGCAATCAGCGCTTACCTCACGTCCTACTTCGCATACAGCGCGGATGTCAGCACAGCACTTGCAGTAACTGGTGCGGCTGTCCTGGGTGTCATGCTGTACTGCTCCGCGTTTGTATGGCTCGGTCTCAAGACCACACGCGCCATCGGCTATGGGCTACTCTACATCGTATTGTGGGAAGGATTCTTCTCGGGTTTTGTGACGGGAGTCCTAGTCGTGTTCGGTGGATTCCTGCTGCTGTCGATTCGGCGACTGCGTTATATGGATGTGCCTTGAGAACTACGAATTACGAATGACGAACGCCGAATAACGAACTGCCAAGTGGATCTGTTCTTAGTTTACCAGTCCCTGTTCGTCATTCCCTATTCTCGTGTTCGTAATTCGTAGTTCACCTGTTCGTCATTCGTAATTCTGATGACTCCAAAGGAGCTCAAGGAACAGTACGTCGATTGGAGTTGGGAAGTCGTGTCGCAGTACGGGCCTGAGGCCGTAACGTACCGGTTGTCACGAGGCTCTGCGGAAACACGCTATCTCAAGCTCACAGGGGTTGATTGGTACCCGAGTCTGGAGGATGAGGCGGCCCGGATGGGATGGGCTATCGAGTACCTCCCTGTCCCTCGGATGATAGAGCAGGGATCGGATGGGCAGGTGAACTGGCTGATCACGGGTGCCCTTCCAGGTAGAGATGCCACGCATCCCCACTGGGCTACGGATCCTGAGCGCATCGTTCGCCTACTCGCAACAGGGCTGCGTAGGTTCCACGAAGTTCCGGTCGATAGATGCCCCTTCGACTTCCGTATTGATCCGGCTCTCGCCCATGCGCGGCGGCGCCTAGATGAGGGACGCATCAAGCCGGCCGACGATTTCCATCCGGAGTTCGCTCGCCTGTCGGCGGCCGAAGCGATTCAGCAACTAGAACGTACGAAGCCAAACGCCGAGCAGTTGGTCGTGTGCCACGGCGACTACTGCCTGCCCAATGTCCTCGTCGACTCTGGTGCCGTTAGCGGGTACGTCGACCTCGGCGAGCTCGGTGTGGCGGATCTTTGGTGGGACCTCGCGGTCGCCACTTGGAGTGTTACCTGGAACCTCGGCCCCGGCTACGAGGATCTGTTCCTCGAGGAATACGGAGTGGAGAGGGATTACGAACGGATAGAGTTCTATCGGCTCCTCTACGATGTGGTGTCGTGAGAATGCCGATTATCGAGCAAGGAATAGCGAATCATGAAGTAATCCACTTCGACATTCGCCATTCCTTGTTCAATATTCGATATTCTGTAGCTCTATGACAGACATCAACCAGCAACTCACCGCCGCCCTTGCCGGCCGGTACAGGGTTGAAAAGGAGATCGGTCGCGGTGGCATGGCGACCGTCTACCTTGCCCACGACATCAAACACGATCGGGATGTGGCCCTCAAGGTGCTGCGACCGGATCTCGCAGCAGCGATGGGATCGGACAGATTCATGCGGGAGATCAAGCTCGCCGCCCGCATGACGCATCCCCATATCCTGCCCTTGTACGACTCGGGTGAGGCGGACGGTTTCTTCTACTTCGTAATGCCGCTGGTAGAGGGCGAGTCGTTGCGGGACCGTATCGAGCAGTCGAAGCAGCTGGCGGTCGAAGAGGCTGTGGCGGTCGCGAAAGAGGTGGCTGCGGCATTGGATTACGCTCACCGTCACGAGGTCGTCCATCGCGACATCAAGCCCGAGAACATAATGATCCATGACGGTCATGCAGTGGTCACTGATTTCGGGGTCGGGAAGGCGGTGACGGCAGCCGCCGACGACGAGACTCTCACCCAAACGGGGGTCACCGTTGGTACGCCTGCGTACATGAGTCCCGAACAGGCGGCGGGGCAGGGTGACGTCGATGGCCGCAGCGATCTGTACAGCCTCGGCTGCGTGTTGTACGAGATGCTCACAGGCGAGCAGCCGTTCACGGGACCGACAGTGCAGGCGGTGATCGCGAAACGGTTCGTGGAAACGCCGCCCGAAGTCACCCAAACGCGCGATACGGTTCCCACGCACGTGAGCCAGGCAATCTCGAAACTCATGGCAAAGATGCCGGCAGACCGGTACGCGACCGGATCACAGCTGGTGGCAGTGCTATCGGCTGCTGCCTCTGTGGCTGCCGCTCCCAAGGCAGAAGACAAATCGATCGCGGTTCTTCCGTTTGCCAACATGAGCGCAGATCCCGAGAACGAGTACTTCAGTGATGGTATAGCCGAGGAGATCATCAGCGCGCTCACAAAGAGCCCGGNCCGCTCGCTCGTCAGCGATTTCGTTCAAGGGCAAGGAAGAGGACGTACGGAGTGTCGGGCAGTAGCTCGGCGATCGTACGGTACTCGAGGGCAGTGTCAGGAAATCGGGGAATCGCGTGCGCATAACGGCGCAGCTCATGAACGCCGAGGACGGGTTCCAGCTCTGGTCCGACCGATACGATAGGCAACTCGACGACATCTTCGCAGTGCAGGACGAAATCGCGCGCACCATTGCGGGGCAGCTTCAGTCAACGCTCGTCACGGATCGTGACGAGCCTTTGGTGAAGCAGCACACCGACAACCTCGAGGCGTACGAGTTGTACTTGCGCGGCCGAACGAGTCTATACCAGCGCGTCGCTCGTTCTTTCGAAAACGCGCTGGGGTATTTCGATCGGGCACTGGAACTCGATCCGAATTACGCCCTGGCCCACGCGGGACGCGCAGACGTCTTCGGGCTCTTCGGGTTCTACGCCTTACTTCCCACAAAAGAAGCCATGCCCAAGGCCCGGCAGGCGGCTGAGCGGGCCCTCAAATTGGATGATGAGCTGTCGGAAGCGCACGCCGCACTGGGACTTGTGAGCAGTTTGTACGATCACGATTGGAAGACGGCGGATGGCCACTACCGCCGTGCCATAGAGCTGAACAGCAGCAACATCCAAGCACGCTCCTGGTATGCCCTCTTTCACTTGTGCTGGACTCTCGGCGACGAGAAGGCCGCCATCGAAGAGGCGCGAGTGGCTACCGAGATTGACCCGCTCGCGGGGTACCCTCTGGCGTTGCTAGCCTACGTCCAGGCCAACTTTGGATTGCATCACAATGCGATCAGCAGCGCTAGGGCATCTGTGACACGAGATCCGAACTCATACATTGGACAGCGGGCGCTCGCTCTAGCACTTCGCTGGGCCGGAGACCACCAAGGAGCCATAAGGGCGGCAGAACGTGCGATACAGCTGTCGGGATGACATTCATGGGCGGTCCTGGAACACACCATCGCAGTCGTTGCGGCCGGTCGGGAGAGCGAGGTTCTGGAAGTACTGGATTCCTTCTTAGCACACCAGGAAGAACACGTAGTCCCATGGACCTTCGTCGCTGCCGTTCACGCCCTCATGGGTCGTACGGATATGGCATACCAGCTCCTTGAACGCGCTTTCGATGAGCGTGATCCAGTTCTGGTGGGACTCAAGTATTGGCCTGACTTTTGGTCGCTGCGCGAGGATCCGCGGTTCGAGGGCGTATTGCAGCGGGTCGGATTCCCGTAGAATCACAAATGGCGAATATCGAATGACGAAGTGACCTACTTCAGCATTCGACGTTCCCTGTTCGATATTCGATATTCCAGTCGGTATTGACGAGCAAGAACGGCAGGCGATCGTAGCCGCTGTTGAAGCGGCGATGACTTCGTTCGAGGCGGCGGAACGGGCACTCGATGCAGAGCGGCTCATTGCACACTTCGCGCAAGTCGAAGATTCCCACGTTTACAACGATGGAAACTGGAAGATCAGATACGGAACACGTTGATCACTACCAGTACAATGTCGAATATCGAATAGAGAATAACGAACTGCGAAGTGATTCACCTCGAAATTCGACATTCCCTCGTTTGAAGTCCGACATTCGATCGTTCGATATTCGAGATTCCCAACGCATCTAGACTCACGAGGACTTTCATACTACAACATGATTGAACATGCACATTGAGCTTCTGGCTGATCACCCGACGTTGGTGGACGTCATAGCGCGGTGGCACTATGACGAATGGAGCAAGCTTCGCTCAGACCGCACGTACAAGGATTGGTCAGAGCGCATTGCCAAGCGCACACGGCGGGATGGGATTCCCACAACGTTCGTGGCGTTTGACGGCATGCCTCCTCTATAACCGGCTCGGTTGGGAAGTGGTGGCGAACGAAACGTACGAAAGTATCAGGGTAGTGATCATGGCGACTCGCCCTACACCATAACGTGCTAGTCCGCGAGGCGAAAGTTATGATCCGTCCCTCCCTCCATACACGATGATCTCGCTTGGCATCGTAGCGCTGCTGGCCATTGTGACTACATCGGTCCTGATATTTGCCGGTGTCCGGATTATTGGGTGGCTGCAAGCTCGCGATCGAGTCTTGGTTGCGGCAATAGTGGCGGTGGCCTATGTGCTCGTCTTCAAATTGGAGTCGGGCTGGTGGTTGGTCAGCGACTTAGCGGTTCTTTCGACCGCGCTTGTAGTGGGTTCCGTGATCGGCTCCGCACTTCGCTCCCCGGCGGCCGTCGTTTCGTTCTGTGTTGTGGCGGGAATTGTGGACGTATTCTCGTTCTCCGGCGGCCTCACGCGCACGATAGTTGAATCCTTCCAATTGGGGGACAGTCGTGTTCTCATTCATTTGTCAATTGCGGTTCCCGTTGGAGGCTCGGTGCGACCGATTGTTGGCATTGGAGATCTAATCGTTCTGGCTGGGCTGTTCGCAGGATTCGGTCACCTGCGGTACGGCGGCTGGCTGCCGTTCGCAGTTCCGGTGGTTGGATTGCTGCTGGCGTTGGGAGTGGGGTTGGTGGCCGGAGGTGCTCCAGCGTTGCCTTTCATTGCCGTCGCTACAATTGTTTATGTGCTGTTCCAGCAAAAACACCGGAATGTGTCCCATGCTCAACATTGATGTACTTCGACATTCGATATTCCGTGTTCGATATTCTGTGGTTCGGTATTCGATATTGCATAAGGGGCAATAAACAAGTGTCGAACGAGTCTGCGTACGCTTCCGGTCTATTGAACCGGGCACTGGATCCGGTGACGCAGCCGGTCGCGATTAGGGAGTTTCTGCGCGAGGAAGCAGAGCGATTGCAGCACCTGGTGGGGTGGGGCCGGAGGGTGGTGGACTTCGGCTGTGGAACAGGCCGCCACCTGGCGGCTTTGGCGCCGCAACTCAGGCTCGGTCTTGGTCTCGACTATCAATCGGCG
>JARRLJ010000581.1:3300-4121 GCA_037387025.1 Gemmatimonadales bacterium | reverse complement strand
ATGAACACGGGTAGGCGTCGTTTCGGCCAAAGCCTCGCAGACCGCCGAACCGAGGCCACCAACCACGGCGTGGTCCTCTACGGTGAGGACTAGAGATCCGCGCACCGAAGGGGTAATGGAGCGCGCGTTCGATGTCGTGTCCGCGGGCGAGATCTTCTCCGTGACGGGCATTCAATTCCTTCCGTTCAACACCCTGTACCAGGTACTGGCTGACGCGCGCGACGAACATGCAGATGGCGCTGCACTGCAACTCCCCATCGCCGATTATTTCAACTATCGATTCTCCGGCCGCCGGGTTGTGGAAGTCTCCATGGCAAGCACGACGCAATTCATGGACGTGAATACCCGGCAGTGGTCGGCTTCCCTCATGGAGAAGTTCGGATTGGACACGACTCCGTGGCCGGAGATCGTCCGGTCCGGAACGCGACTAGGTCCGGTAACGCAGGATCCTAACGTAGAAGTAGTGGCAACGTGCTCGCACGATACGGGCAGCGCCGTCGCCGCAGCTCCCGCTGTGGGCCCGGATGAGAACTGGACCTACATCAGTTGCGGAACGTGGTCCTTGATGGGAGTTGAGCGACGTGCTCCGCTGCTGACGGAAGCAGCGCGCGAAGCCGGATTCACCAATGAGGCCGGCCTGGATGAAACGATCCGCTTCTTGAAGAACCTCACCGGTCTGTGGGTGCTGCAGGAATGCATGAGGGAATGGCGAGCATCGGGTCGGATTGACTGGTTGGATCTGGAGCGCGAAGCGAGAGCGCAGATGCCCGCGGGCCAGGACGCACCTGGCTATACGCTCATCGATCTGGAAGACCGTCGCT
>JARRLJ010000581.1:0-3286 GCA_037387025.1 Gemmatimonadales bacterium | reverse complement strand
TCCCTCGCGGTCCGATGGAAGAGCGCATCCACTCGTATTGCCGCGAGCACGGCCTGCAAGGATTGGAGTCCCGCGGTGAAATTGTCCTTGCGATCCTTGCGAGCATTGCGGACAGCTACAGGCGTACACTGAACGAACTGGAGCTGATCGCCGGATCTGCGTACGATCGGATCTACCTTTTCGGGGGTGGATCGCAGAACAGGCTGCTGTGCCAACTCACGGCCGACGCATGCCGGCGCGAAGTGGTGGCCGGTCCAGTGGAGGCCACCGCGATGGGGAATCTCCTGATCCAGGCGCGGACCATGGGGGACCTGCCCAGCGGAAAGAGCATTCGCGATGTCTCCGCGGCATCGAGCAAGCTCGAGGTATATTTACCCAGCTCCCACTGATACCGACACCAACTACTTGACACCGATACCAGACGCTATGCACGCGAATACTACTGCCGCATCCCTCACCTTCGTCGAGAATCTCTGGGACGACGCCGTCGCGGATAAGCTCGATCCGGTTGGACGGCTCGTTTACCGATCCAACCTGCTCGGAAGCGACTGGCGCATCACGAATACCGGTGGCGGAAACACTTCCGCCAAACTCCAGGAGAAGGACCCCCTCACGAGTACAATGGTCAACGTGCTATGGGTGAAGGGTTCCGGCGGCGACCTTTACACGTCAAAGAGGGAAAACTTCTCGTCGCTGTACCAGGACAAGCTCATCGCCCTGCAAGAGGTCTACGGCGGATTCGAAGAGTGCGGCTACAAGACGCCCGCCGAAGATGCGATGGTGGCGATGTATGCGCACACGACGTTCAATCTCAATCCACGTGCGTCGAGCCTACTTCCTGACGCTGCGGCTGATCGATCAGGCTGCAGCCTACGTGGAGCGCTTCGACGAAGGTCAGCAGACTTTCGGAGGTTCCCGATACAGCGCGCTCGAGGCCAACCAGCGAAGGAAGATCTTGGTCGAGCTGTTGCCCTGGCTCAGGGGCCAGCTCGGTCACAATAGACGGCTGATAGCCACGGTCGAGATGAGCGACGAGGTTCTCGACTTCGTGTGCGCCGAAAACGCGCCTCGACTGGCGGAACTCGGTACGTCATGTCCCGATCACTTCCTGCGTACGAAGATCAAGCCACTGTACGTGGATTGGAATCCGGAGAGCGAGCAGCTAGAGACGCTGAAAAGCAAGCTGGATGTCTGCCTGGACGAGTACCGCAGAGATTATACGGCGTACTACGAAGCTTGCAGACGCGCCGATTCTCCGCCCATGCGTGGCGGAGAGCCGACCGTCGTTTTGATTCCCGGACTTGGGATGATCGGGTGGGGCAAATCCAAGAGCGAGAGCCGTGTCACGGCCGAGTTCTATAAGAGCGCTATTGAAGTGATGCGCGGTGCCGAGGCGGTCTCCACGTACACGGCGCTGGAGCGACAGGAGGCCTTCGACATCGAGTATTGGGCCCTCGAGGAAGCCAAGCTTCGGCGGATGCCTGCCGAAAAGGAGCTGGCGCGGCAGATTGCCGTCGTGGTCGGTGCAGGAAGCGGCATCGGCCGAGAGGTCGCCGACCGGTTGATTCGCGATGGGGCCGTCGTGGCGGCCGTGGATCTCGATCGCGACGCCGCGCGGGCCGCGGCTGATGAAATCCTGACACGGACGGGGAAGGGAATCGGCTCCGCCGGGACAGGCCTCTCTGGCTGCGGAGACGTCATAGGACTGGAAGCTGACATTACTGATCGCGCATCCATTAAAGCCGCGCTGGAAGACGTGATCCTCGCCTACGGCGGTGTTGATCACGTCATCGTAACCGCCGGGGTCTACATCAGCTCCGATAGCCGCGGACGGATTCCCGATTCCAGTTGGGAGGACTCCTTCAGGGTGAACGTCACGGGCTCGTATCTGCTCGCGGACCAAGCCCACAAGATCTGGGCGAGCCAAGCGCTTCCCGGCAGCATGGTGATCACGACCAGCGTGAACGCTGTCGTAGCGAAATCTGGCAGCATGTCATACGACGCGAGCAAGGCAGCCGCCAATCACCTGGTGCGCGAGCTGGCGGTGAAGCTTGCCCCGCTAGTTCGTGTGAACGGAGTCGCGCCTGCCACTGTCGTCGAGGGCAGCGCCATGTTCCCGCGCGACCGCGTCATCGCGTCATTAGCCAAGTATGGCTTGAGGCACGACGAAACCGAAGATAGCGAGACGCTCAGGCAGCGCCTGGCTGATTTCTATGCTGGACGCACACTCACGAAGAAGGCCATCACCCCCGGCGATCAGGCCGAAGCGATCTTCCTCCTCGTGAGCGAGCGGCTAGGCAAAACGACGGGACAGATCGTCAATGTCGACGGGGGCCTGCCCGAGGCGTTCTTACGGTAACGGCCTGCGGGTGGCGATTGGAGGGCGAGTCACGGGCTATCGCTCGCCACCGTTGCTGACCAGTGAGTGGAGCGCTCCGTCATCTACCAGAGCTGATGCACATGTGGCTTTATGTAGTCCCTGTACACATCCCGCACGGCCTGCATCTGTGGTGCTGAAAGCGGGGGCAGATCTGCAGCCTTGATGTTTGCCTCGGCCTGGTCGGAACTCGACGCGCCTGGTATCACAGTGGACGCTTCCTCAAACATCAGGATCCAGCGCAACGCCAAGGAAGCAAGCGGCACCTTGGTGCCCAACAGACCCTGCAGTTTCTCAACTGCTTCGAGTCCGGTTTCGTAAGGCACACCTGAGAAGGTCTCACCTTTGTCGAATGCCGCCCCGTCGCGGTTGAAACTCCTGTGGTCATCCTTTCCGAATGCAGTGTCCTTCTCGTACTCGCCCGTTAAGAGGCCGGATGCCAACGGTACACGCACGATTATTCCGACGTTGCGCTCTCTTGCCATTCTGAAAAAACGTTCCGCTGGACGCTGTCTGAACATGTTGAAGATGATCTGAACGGTTGTAACGTTGTCGAACTCGATGGCCTTAATGGCTTCTTCGACCTTCTCGACAGACACTCCCAGGTTTGCGATCATCCCCTCGTCCTGCAACTTTTCAAACAGTCCGAATATCTCGGGCCTGTAGTAGACTTGTGTCGGAGGGCAGTGCAGCTGGATGAGATCTATCCGTTCGAGGCCCGTTCTCCTGAGACTGTCTTCGACGTAGCTTCGGAGTACTTCGGGCGTGTATCCCGCACTTACATGGGGATCTATCTGCCTGCCGCATTTGGTCGCGACAAAGACTTGCTCTGATCGAGACTGCACGACGCGCCCGACGGCCTTTTCGCTCTCACCGCCCGAATAGACATCCGCAGTGTCAATGAAGTTC
>JARRLJ010000580.1:0-2643 GCA_037387025.1 Gemmatimonadales bacterium | reverse complement strand
GCGTGCGGCGATTGGAGCAGGGCCTCGAAGGCTAGCACAACAACTGCTGACGGAGAGTACGATCGTGAGCCTGCTAGGTGCGGGGTTGGGAGTCGGTGTTGCCTTCGTTCTGCTCGACATGATGGTCTCGCTCGCGCCCGGCTCGATTCCCCGTCAGGAGGGAATCAGAATCGACGGTGGCTGGTGCTATTGGTGGGTGGAGGGCTCCTGCTCAGGAGTTTCATGAGTCTGTTGGCCATCGAGACCGGCATACGTCCGCAAAACGTGCTCACGTTTGAGACGGCATTGCCTGATTCTCGCTACCCGACATTTGCTGAACGAAGGCTCTTCTACGACGAACTGCTGAATGAGATTCGTGCGTTGCCGGGAGCCCTTTCTGCTGCTTTGGCCGTCTACCTTCCTGCGAGCGGGTGGTTCCACTCTACCGGCTTTGCCGTAGAAGGCTATGCAGCGGCTCCTGATGAGGAGTTCGAGGCCGAGATAAAACAGGTGAGCCCAGGTTACTTCACGACAATGGGGATTCCCGTACTACAAGGTCGGGGATTCAGCGAAAGCGACGACGAATCGACCCCAGCAGTTGTGGTGATCAATGAGTATATGGCGCAGCGTTATTGGAGTGGAGAATCGGCGATGGGTGGGCGGGTCATGCTCGACAGTATCTGGCACACGGTGGTGGGAGTGGTGAGTAACGTACGGTACAGGGGAGCTGGTATGGATAGCCGTCACGCACCAGACGGACCGCGCGTTTATCTGGCTTACGCCGCCGGCTCGCGTCAGCAGGGTAGCATGGACGTGGTTGTCCGAACCAACCGTGATCCAACGAGCCAGGTGCCGTCGATCAGACGACTGCTGGCTGCAATCGATCCGAACGTGGCCCTCTTCGCTGTTCGACCATTGAAAGACATTCTCCGGGATGCGGTGTCCGAACCACGGTTTCGTACGCTACTACTCGGTGTCTTTGGGCTTGCCTCGGTTGTGCTTTCGGTGGTCGGCGTATATGGCGTGATGGCATATGCAGTTGCGCAACGCACTCGCGAACTCGGAGTCCGCAAGGCCCTCGGGGCGGATAGCGGTCGAATCATGCTGTACGTAGTGTCTCGCGGAATGACCATTACCGTAAGCGGACTCGGTTTGGGAACGCTGGGAGCGTTCGCCACCGTTGGCGTGTTGCGAAACTACTTGTACAACATGGAACCGCGTGACCCGTGGACCTTCGCCATAGCGATAGCGATGCTCGGAACGGCGTCTCTGCTGGCATGTTGCATTCCGGCGCTCAGAGCGGCGCGGGTCGATCCGATGATCGCTCTGAGAACGGAGTGAGGTGGGGAGCTTGGATGCTCAGGCTTACTGGGCGTGCTACCTGCCACTCTGCCACTCTATTTCTCCTGGCCCGAGCCTCTGTGTCCGAAAACGTGATCTAACACACAGAATCCCCTTTACACCGCCGGCTTATTGCGAGGGTTGGAGCACCATATCCGGAGCCAAAAGGGGGCACAGATGTATCGACCCGGCGCAATAGTGGGCGGCGTCATTGCAGGGGCAATCGGCGCGCTTGTCTGGGCGGGGATCGCGTATTTCACGGGATACGAAGTGGGATGGGTGGCGTGGGGAGTCGGTGGGCTGGTCGGGCTCGGTGTTGTGCTCGGGAACTCCGGCGAGAGGAGTCCGCAGGCAGGGGTATTGGCCGTGGTCATCACGGTACTCGCGCTTCTCGCTGCCAAGTACACGACGGTTCAACTCGTACTGTCAGACGACGACGAGATTGTGTCGGCTATGGTGGCGGGATTGGAGGACGACGAACTCGTTATCTCGTATCTGGCCGACGACGCCGTGGTCGAGTTCATGTCAGAGGACAGGCCAGTAGATTGGCCCGCTGGAGTGGACCCGTCACAGGCAGCGACTGAGGCGGAGTATCCACCAGATGTGTGGGCAGTGGCCCAATCCCGTTGGGATGCGATGTCGGTGGACGAGAGGGAAGAATACCGCGCGGCGCTGAGGGAAATGGTTACCAACAACATCGCGGTGGCGATGGAAGACATTCGCAGCGAGATGGCGCAGGTGGGATTCATAGGAAGTTTTGGGTTGATGGATATCATCTTCTTTGGCCTCGCCATCGTGACCGCGTACAAGGTTGCCACCAACTCGCAACGTCAAGCAGAGGTCGAGGTTCCGGTCGAATCGGAGGAGCACCCAACCGATCAGGACCAAGCCTCCGCAGCCTGATGTGGGCGGTCGTGTTCGGTAGCTCATGAGTGCGAAATTGTTAGTGCTGTTCGCGAAGGGCTGGGTCCTTCTGTTCGGACTTCTCGTCGTGATTTCAGTCGGTCGTCATGTCTTGCTGCAGGCGCCCACCGCGTGGCAGGGGCTGGAGGACGTGAAAGGGTGGTTTGATCCCGCCAGTGCTAGAACATACGCAGTGCCGATAATCCTGTTGTCCCCGGCACTGGCCGCGTTCTTGTTGTCGCTGAGGTTGCGGCGGCTCAAGACCGGGTAGTCACTCATCAGTGCACGCTTGATAAAGTCACGCTGCTAGTAAGGCATCTCCTCGTCACTCAACCCCATGTGATGCCCGAGTTCGTGAATCACCGTATTGCGAATCTCGGTTACAATCGCTTCATGAGTGCCGAACGACCTCAATATCGG
>JARRLJ010000579.1:0-4942 GCA_037387025.1 Gemmatimonadales bacterium | reverse complement strand
GATAGAACTGCAGGGCAAGGTTACGGAAGTACTTCCCAATGCCACGTTCCGTGTTCTACTGGAGAACGGACATACCGTGTTGTGCACGATCGCAGGCAAGATGCGCCGCTTTCGCATTCGCGTTCTCGCCGGTGACCGTGTCACAGTAGAGCTGTCGCCTTACGATCTGAGCCGCGGTCGCATTACGTTCAGGCACAAGGGCTGAGTACACTAGGCATAAGTCGTCCTCGTCCTCCCGTCTTCAACATCACTCTTGGGCCGCAGTTTCAATCCAGTCAGGCCACAGCAGCCAACCGGAACAACAGACCTCCGCGCGGGTTAGTGTGTGAGATCTCCAGGAACCGCCGTGCTCAACTTGCCTTGAGGAGCTAACAATCATGACCGTAGATGTCAGGCGCGTCCGCTTGCTCACATCGATACCGGTTGCGCTGTACGTACTGTCCCTGTCGACGTGGCCGGTGACAGCGCAGGGCATCCCCGATGAGTTCACCAACCTCAAGGTCTTCCCGGAGGACATCGCGCAGCAGGAGCTGGTAAGCGCGATGCGTGGCTTCTCCATGGGACTTGGCGTTCGTTGCGAGTTCTGTCACGAAGGTGAACCCGGACAGCCTCTGTCCACATTCGACTTCGCTTCCGACGACAAGGAAACCAAACTCAAGGCGCGAGAGATGCTTCGTATGGTCGAAGCGATCAATTCTGATCATCTAGCAAGACTGGCCAGCAGGTCCGAACCGGCCGTCGAGGTGAGCTGTGCCACCTGCCATCACGGTCAATCGAGACCCAGAACGTTGGTGGCGGTGCTACTCGAGGCGTACTCAGACGGTGGAGCACACGCAGCTGCCACGAAGTACGCGGAACTGAGAGAGCAGTACTACGGGTCCTGGACGTTCGATTTCGGAGAGTTTCAGCTGGTGCAGGTCGCGCAACAGCTGGCAGCCGCCGGTCACTATGCAGACGGGATTCAGCTGCTCAGCCTCAATCTCGAGCAGTTTCCCGGATCAGCCAGCACACACTTCGCCGTCGGCGAGATCCACGTCGCCACGGCCGATACGAGTGCCGCAATCGCCAGCTACGAGCGGTCGCTCGAGTTAGACCCGAGAAATTCGATCAGTGTGGTTGGCCAATCACAAGTTGGGGCGTATCGTGATCGCCTAGGTTGAGGATTCCCAGTTGGCCGTCTAGGTTGGAGCCCCAGCAGTACACGAGTCCGCCAGTCGTCGACCCGCAGGTGTGTTCCTGTCCCGCACTGATGGAGTTGAACACCAAATCACCGGCCACTGCGACCGGCAAGATCCCGCCCGTTTCATCGCCAGTGCCAAGCCTGCCGTTCTCGCCGGATCCCCAACAATACGCCGTTCCGCCGACAGCAACCCCGCATGTGTGGAGTGCTCCGGCGTCCAGTGATTGGAAGGTCAGGCCACCTGTGACTTCCTCAGGCACACTATTGTAACCGAACGTTCCAGGATCTGTCCCCAATTGGCCCTCGCGGCCCCGCCCCCAACAATGGGCTTTGCCATCCTGGGTCAATCCACATACGTGATGTGCTCCCGAAGTCAAAGACTCAAAAACCAGCCCTCCGGGGATTGCGAGCGGAACAGCGCTGTCGGTTACCGAGTCGTTGCCCAATTGCCCCCACCAGTTCCAACCCCAACAGAACGCAGCACCATCCGGATCCAATCCGCAGGAATGGGCTTCCCCGCTTGCCACAGATGCGAACGTCATTCCGCCAGACACGGCCACCGGCACCTGGCTGTGGGACAGAGTCTCCTTTGGAGTGCCTAGCTGGCTCCAGTTGTTTGCTCCCCAACAGTGGGCAGCACCTGCGCTAGTGATACCACATGTATGATTGGCTCCCACGCTCAGCGACTCGAACAGCATCCCACCGGATACCGCGAGAGGAAGGTCAGTTTCCGCTACGGAGGAGTTCCCTAGTTGGCCGGCGCCGTTGGTGCCCCAGCAATAAGCCTCCCCACCTACCGCTAGCCCGCATGTGTCTTGGAACCCTGGACTCAGCTGGGTGAACGACACCGTCGATGGAACCGCACCTGGAGCACGGCGACAAGGAACGCCCCCGCACGGGGCAAAGCCGCGCGCAGGCCCGGATTGTCCGACATCGTTGCGTCCCCAACAGTATGTCGCTTGATCGGTTCCGAGCCCACAGGAATGGAAAAGACCGGCTGCGACCGAAGCGAAGTTTAGCCACCGGGAACTCACAGCGACTTCATCGCCCACGCCTTCACTGACCTCAACGCCAACCACGGCCGACCCTGCATCCAGTGCCTCTACACCACCGCTGTTGTCCACCGAGAAGAGAGAAGTGTCGGAGCTTGACCATAGCAGCGAGCGTTCGAATACCCGGCCCCCCGACGATGTCCGCAATACTGGATCCAGGAAGATCCGTTCACCGACAACCATGCCCACGGAATCGGGATCCAACTCCAGAGATGCAACTGGCAGCGCGGGCCTGGCCTCCCAAGTTCACCGAGCATGCACTGGAGCCGACTAGACGTGTGGGATCGGAGTGCACCGTGCCTATGTAGCGTGCATCATCGCAGCCCGCTTGGTCGCAACCGCAAACTCCCACCAGTGTGAAGCTGACGAAGCTATCTACGATCTCGCCGTCAGTTATGGCTAAGGGTCTGACGAAGCTGTAATCGCCCACGATGCCCCTGCAAGCGGTGATTTCGGAACCTGTCGCTGTGAAAGTCGCACCGTCTTGCTCAAACCGGATAGAGCCCGTGTCACTGCAAACAGTGACTCTTCTTGTGACAATGAGAACACCCGTAATATCCCAGAGACCGGTGAGGTTGGGCGGGTTCTCCACCGGGGACGGTTGATCCGGCACGGCATCACATGCCACTGTCGCGATCAGTGCCACGCAGGTATACGCTTTTGACCAAGTGATACGAATCATTTACCAGCGGACCCGTTCCTCGGATGGCCCTTGCACGCGGCCACTTTCATGTCAGCCGAATCTACACTCTCCGGTGTTACCCGATCGATCAGAATCGGGTCCGACCCTTCCTTACGTCGATAGCAACGTACACCTCAAACCGCAAACTGCAGAAGTGGTGCATCATAGTCCTCGGTCCTGCCCTGCCGGGCCGGTACGAGACCATGGGTTGATATATCAATGATTGTTGATATATTGACCTCATGGCCTCTGACGTTAGCTCAAGGATAGACCAACAGTGCTGCCCCCGTTTCCAGGCTCTATCAGACGCGACCCGGATTCGGATCCTGGAACTCCTGCGGGGAGGCGAGCTGTGTGTTTGTGAATTGATGGCCGATCTCAACATCCGCCAGTCGCTACTCTCGTTTCACCTCAAGACTTTGAAGAACGCGGGACTGGTGATGGACAGAAAGGACGGACGTTGGGTCCACTACTCGATCAACTGGCGTGGCCTAGAGGAACTGGAAGAACTCATAGCGGTCCTTCGTACACCCGCCGAGGGGTCCGGTGCAGACTGCTGTGGGTCCTTGGTCCAGCTTGACACTGCGGCTAGGGACAAATCACCGAGATGAAATCTGGAGGGTCATATGAAGTCGACCACTGACATCAAGAAGATCGTGAAAGAGAAGTACGCTAAAGCTGCTTTGCGCGTCGGACAGGAAGACACATCAGCTTCGTGCTGCGGTGGATCACAGAGCTCATGTTGCACCCCTGTCACGTCGCATCTCTACGATCGGGACGAAACGGACTCACTTCCCGAGCGGGCGGTGTTGGCATCTCTAGGATGTGGTAATCCTACTGCACTGGCGCAGCTGAATCGGGGTGAGGTGGTGCTGGACCTGGGCTCTGGAGGCGGCATCGATGTGCTACTCTCGGCCCAACGGGTCGGCACCGAGGGAAAGGCTTACGGCTTGGACATGACGGACGAAATGCTGAGCTTGGCGCGTAAGAACGCCGCGGAGGCTGGGGTCGAAAACGTGGAGTTCCTCAAGGGCGAAATGGAAGATATCCCGCTTCCTGATAATTCGGTTGACGTCGTGATTTCCAACTGCGTCATCAACTTGTCGGCAGACAAGCGGCGTGTATTGGCTGAGTCCTTCCGGGTTCTTAAGCCTGGAGGTCGCTTTGCGGTCTCCGACGTGGTGGTTCGCGGAGAGATACCTGATGATGTCCGGCGCAGTATTGAACTTTGGGTCGGCTGCGTAGCAGGGGCCTTGGAAGAATCGGAGTTCGAGGGTCTCCTAGCCCAAGTCGGATTTGTGAACGCCAAAATCGAACCGACCCGGATCTACAAGGCCGAAGACGCACGCGCTTTCCTTGACGACGCGGGCATGGACGTGGATGCGCTGGCACCGTTGGTGGACGGACGCTTCATGTCAGCGTTCGTTCGCGCCGAGAAACCATGATCATTAGGATTCCACGCTTCGGTTCAATCCACCTGGTGCCGTGACCCCGGCGACTCCAGCGTCGGTGCGGATGAACTAGCGAAGCTTCTTGTAGCGTCCCGCAGGGCGAGTTCGTCATAGTCCCCTGCGAAGTGCTCGCCTGTTTCGGGGTGCACCCAGTTGCACACGGTACTCATCAAGTTCCGGGTCACGGGACTGCCGAGTTCGAGTCGCACCTCAGAACCGTGGCGTGTAGCCCTCACTAGGCCCTTGTCTCGCAGCGTCGAGAGGTGCCTTGCCGTGGTGGATTGGGGCCAATTCAACTCCGCGACTAGTTCCTTCTGGGTGGTACAGCGTCCGTCAAAGAGAAGGCACACGATCCGGAGTCGAGAGGGATGAGACATAGCCTTGAAGATCTCAGCCGCACGCCTGATATCTTGTTTATTATCTTGCACTTACGCCTCCGAAACCTCCGCAACTCAAATATCGCCATATCCGGTTAAGTGGATATATTAGCGCAGCAAAAACTTGTGAATGCTTTCACAAGCATCATACCTCCCTGCGGTGAGGCAATTGTGAAGATTCGGTGAGTCTGCCTTAAGTC
>JARRLJ010000578.1:0-3033 GCA_037387025.1 Gemmatimonadales bacterium | reverse complement strand
TGAGCACCCGCTCCGGGCGCAGTACCTCACCGTGCGCGAGCATGACGCACAAGCCCTGTGCGTCGCGCGCAATTGCCGCGCGGCCCGCTTGCAGCAATACGCGCATCCCGAAGCCGCGGAAGGTCTCCGCGAGCAGGACAGAGACTTCGCTGTCCACGAACGGCAGCAGCCGTGGCGCGTTGTCGACCAGTGTGACTTCGACGCCAAGCGCCGCAAAGATCGAGGCGTATTCGCAACCCACGGCGCCCCCACCGATCACGACGAGGCTGCGCACCGGGCGGTCGAGGTGCAGCACGGTCTCGGAGTCGAGTACATCCGGGTCGTCGAAGGGGATACCCGGAGGATGGAACGGGCGTGAGCCCGTTGCGATCAGGATGGTGTCACCCTGGAGCGTACGCGTTTCCCCGCCGGACGTGGCCACCTCGACGATACCGCCGGGGCACAGCCGCGCCGTGCCGTACACGAGAACGATCCCATGCCGCGCGATGTTGAGCGTCACCGCCTCTGTCATCGCGTGGACCACGGCATCCATCCGCGACTCCAGGCGAGTGAACTGGCGCGCCGCCGGGTGTTGCTTGCTGCTCCACGATCGCCACGCGGTGACCGAAGTACGCGGCCTGCGCAGCGGCCTTCTCCCCCGCCGGCCCCGCGCCTATCACGACCATCTCGTACTTCTCAGGCAACCTCGTGCTCCTCGCTTATGCGCCTCCGCGGCGATACCGGCGGCCCCGAGCATCGCGACCATCCGCTCGGTAACAATGGCTAACTGCTGACGTACACAGATGACCCGCGAAGGGAAACTGTGCGGCAATCCAGGTCATTCGTAACTGCCAGCTCTTTCCCGCCGGACGCTTACACACCGCAAGATGCGCCGGGCCTGTCCAAGTGCAATAATGCCCATGCTCAGCCTCCGTCTCGCCATAGCAATGCGAAGGTGAAACAGTCGACTGGAGCTCCCGGTGGACTTGCTTACTCCGGCAGCTTGGCCGCAAGCACCTCGACTTCCTCGATGGACGGTGCTTTAGAGAATAGCTCACCGGCCTTTGCCATCAATGCTGCTGCGACCTTGCCTGAGAGATGAGCTTGCCGGCCCGCCTCGTTCGGGAAGGCATCGAAGATTCCAAAGGTGCTTGGGCCGAGGCGGAGCCCGAACCAGGCCGTGGTCGCCGGCTCCTCCATCACGAGAGGCAGGCCATCAAGAAGAAAGCTCTCGACCTCCTTCTCCTTTCCGGGCTTCGCTTCGACACGAACAAACAACGCGACTTTGACCATGACGTGCCTCCTATGAGCGTGCTACAACCAAATCATAGTCCCGAGATCCCCTAAAGAAAGCCCAACTGCAACTTAATGGACCCAAACATCCAGTTTACTTCTGGACATTTAGGGCTTGATAAATTCTCCGCATTAGCTTAACCAAGTACATAGTTCCCGATAGGGAGCCCTGCGGCCAACCACACTCGGTTGGCCTTTCTCATTTCAGAGTCCTGCGTGTTTGCGGGGGTTTTGCGGAAGCCTACGGACTTCAAGACTTGGGTCGGTAGCTGGCTCAGGGCCCGGTTTCACTCTCTCCAGGGCCTTCTTCTCCCCACCTCCCCATGAGTCAAAATCTTGAAGTCCGCAAGCAGCAAAATTTCACTCATTACGAATCAAGAGCTTACTCGCGGACTTTTCAAGTGGTTGGATGGGTTCATTGCCTACCCGAAGGAATTTACCAACCCGCGACTCCCATCCGGCGTAGACCGAGCGGCGTTGCAGCTT
The DNA here is from genome assembly GCA_037387025.1 of Gemmatimonadales bacterium. Taxonomy (GTDB): domain Bacteria; phylum Gemmatimonadota; class Gemmatimonadetes; order Gemmatimonadales; family GWC2-71-9. The sequence continues at coordinate 1,275 of JARRLJ010000578.1, read as the reverse complement.
CTGCGTGCTCGATGTGGCTGATTGCGCTCTGAGGGGAAGGTTAACCCGCCGCGTTTTCATGTCGAACATCTCGGGCCCCACTGCCGGCCCGGACAGTGCCACCTTCCGCGGCAGCGTCTCGTCCAGGATCGCAGCGACAATGTCGGATGCGAGCGTGGTCAGATTGACCCTGCGACTCACATAGCTATCGTCGACTTCTTCACGCCAGCCGAGCTCTTTCATGGAAGTCACCTCACCCGGCGTTCGTTATCCGGCGCGAGCGTGATGAGGTTGACCATGTGGCTCACACAGCTGTCATCGACGCCCTCACACCGGTCGGTCTGGCCGTACCGGAAGAGGTGTTCTAGTCTGATGCGGTCAACGCGCGCCCTGTGCGTGCCGCGTCAGCAGGCGATCCAGATGATCTGCAAATTGCTTGCGGTCGGCCTGGCTCAGTGCCGGCGGTCCGCCGGTCTGGATGCCGCTGGCACGCAGGGTGTCCATGAAGTCGCGCATGTTCAGCCGTTCGCGGATGGTATTGGTGGTATACAGTTCGCCGCGTGGATTGAGCGCATGCGCGCCCTTGTCGATGACCTCGGACGCCAGCGGTATGTCAGCCGTGATGACCAAGTCACCGGCCTGCACGTGTTTGACAATCGCATTGTCGGCCACATCGAACCCGGCAGCGACCTGCAGCATGCGGATGTTGGGCGCGAGCGGCACGCGCAGCGACTGATTGGCCACCATCGTCAGCGTCAGCCCGGTGCGCTCAGCGGCACGAAATAGAATGTCCCTGATCACGGCCGGGCAGGCGTCGGCATCGACCCAGATGTTCATGGCAGGAGGGCAGGGTTGGAGTGCATGGCATGCGCGAAGCCGAGACTGCTTCGCCTAAACTCTCTTGCTTTCCAAGTGGCTCCAGTGCTGAGACAACAGTGATACAACGCGCCCGCTCATTGGGTTCCAGCAAGGCAGCACAGTATGACTCCATAGACAAAATGAGCGTCCGATCTGGCACTGGATGGGCGTATGCACTGACAATCTCCTCCAACACCCTTGCTTGGGAACTCCCAACAACAGCTTCGCCCCATGCAGTTGCGCCTCCAGACCTGAACCGATCGAATACAATAGCCGGCTCGTGTGCATGGTAGTTTAGCCGCAAACCGAAGTTCAAACTGATCGCGGTAAGAAGCAACGCGTGAGCGAAACGTAGGCCTTCGTACTCCGCATCGGTTGCTGTGTGAAACCCCTCCAGGCGACTTGAAACCGCTCCCCACCTTCCCACGAGGCGCTTCG
>JARRLJ010000577.1:0-3968 GCA_037387025.1 Gemmatimonadales bacterium | reverse complement strand
CGGGGAGCCGCGCTGGTGGCTGCTACTGGGCATCGCGGGTGGCGTGGGGTTGTTCACGAAGTTCTCCATCGTGTTCTTCGGTACCGCCGTACTGATCGGCTTGTTGCTCACCCCGCAACGGCGAGCGTTCCTCGGCCCGTGGCCGTGGCTCGCGATCGGTATCGCGCTGGTCCTGGGCAGCCCGAGTGTCGTCGGACAGTTCGCGCTCGGGTTTCCGCTGGTGCAACAGATGACGGTGCTGCAAGAGTCCCAACTCGCTCGCGTCAGTCTCGGCGAGTTCGTGTTCGACCAATTCCTGTGGCAGCCGGCGGGTTTCCTGCTGGCCCTGGGTGGAGCCGCAGCCCTGATGCTGCATACGGATCTCCGCCGCTATCGCGTGCTCGGTTGGATCGCGCTTGCCGCGTTCGCGATCTTCGTGTTGATGAAGGGTAAATCGTACTACTTCGGACCGGTCCACCCACTGCTGTTTGCCGCCGGCGCCACCGCGCTCGAACGGTTGCCCCACCTACGTCTCAGAGCCGTGGCCGTTCCGGTAGCCGCCGTGGCAATCGTGCTGTGGACACCCGGCGCAGTCCCCTTCGGGCTGCCCGTCGTGCCACCCGAGCCGATGGCAAAATTTGCCGGTGCAGTCGGCATCACCACCGCCGTGCGCACCAACCGCGGGGAGTATCTCCCGCTGCCGCAGGACTATGCCGATATGCTGGGATGGCGCGAGCAAGCGGAGGCGGTGGCCGGCGTGTACCGCACGCTCACACCCGCCGAACAGGCGAGTGCCGTGCTGTTCGGACGCAACTACGGTCAGGCCGGAGCGCTCGACTTCTACGGCCGCGAGCTCGGCCTGCCACCCGTGGTGAGCCTCGCGGGAAGCTTCTACAACTTCGGCCCCGGCGAGCGCGCCGGTGCCGTGATCATCTTTCTCGGTGTCGAGATCGAGGACATCGATCCGAGTTTCTGCGCCTCGCTCGACCTGGCCGATCGCGTAGTCAACCCGTGGGGCGTACCGGAGGAACGCGACGTGCCGGTCCTCGTCTGTCGCAACCCGAGTGAGACGCTGCAGGAGTTTTGGCAGCGCGAAGGCCGACCCCACTGGGGGTGATCCGCTTCCCGCTCCCCGTGGGCCGAACAGGAATAAACTCTCGCCGGGAGCGGAGAAAAACCGACCTACAACCGCCATATTGAGGCGCCGCCGACATCTCGTGGAGCCCCGACACCCTCGTTCAGCCCGACGTGTTCGTGACCGATCTCGAGGAAGCGCGCACCAGCGACTGGAGCAGCATGCAAACCCTGCTTCTCGTCGTCGAGGTCCTGAGCCCGGGCACCGCCCGGCAGGATCGATTCGCCAAGCGTCGCCTCTATCAAGAAGCGGGCGCAGCACTCTACTGGATCGTGAATCCCGACGAGAAGACCGTCGAAGTCTGGACTCCCGAGGCCCGGTTCCCGGCGGTTGAACGCAGACGCGTCGTGTGGAGAGGAAGAAGACAGCAGACAGAAGCAAGACGACGCTCCACACGACTCCGCCACACCCACCAATATTGGAGCAGGGAGCGGGGAGCGGGGAGCAGAGTCGGTAAGGGGCGGTAACGGTCGGGAAGAGACGGCAACAAGAGACGGCAAGGGACGGGAAGAGACGGGAAGGGTCCTCCCCGCCACCCATTCGCGTTTATCCGCGGTCCACTACTCGTCGGTTCACGCCACCTGGTTCCATTGTATCGTGAGGCCGAGCTGCGCGATCCACTCCTTCAGGTACGTCAGGTCCATCCGCCCGGCGTGGATCCGGAGCAGTGCTGCAACGTCCTCTAGCTGACGCGCGGAACCGCCCAGCTTCGCCCATTCGAGCTTGGCCAGCACGACGTCCTCGACGCTCGCGACCCACAGCTGACAACCCTCGTAGTCCGCCGGCTGGCGGCGCGCGAATTCGGCCTGGCTGAACGGCCGTGCCTTTCGGACGATTAAGTCGGCTTTCCAACCGCTCGTGGTGTCGACGACGTTGAACATGGAGCGATGCGCGAGCGCTTCATCCGCCGCCTCACTTGATACGTAGATCCCTGGACCCGCGAGTGCGTGCACCAAGGAGCGTAACGACGACGCGGTGGGGTCGATGACCAGATCGATGTCCATGGTGGCTCGACCAGCACCATGGTATGCCGCCGCCAACGAGCCGGTCAGCATGAAGGGGATGTCCGCTGCGTCGAGTGCGGCGACAACGGCCCGGAGCAGTGCCGCGGCGGTCACACGTCCGGACCCGCCGAACGGGCCGGGATCAACGGTGCGCCATGCAGCAGCTCCACCAATTCCAACGCCGTGCGGCCGGCGTGCAACTCCCGGAGCCGTGAAAGCGCGAGCGCGCGGACAGACTCGCTCAGCTCGAGCGCCTGTTTCATTCGTTCGATCGGCTCAACGCGCCGAATCGCATCGAGCTGCGCCCGCGCGGCCGCCGGAGTGGTGTCACGCATGGGAGTAATCTGTGATCATCCCTTGGGAATGTCGAACGCAGTGGCCGGTCAGCGTGATCGGCCGGGCAGATGGGTTACAGTAAACCGGGCACATAGGTGACACTTCTGTGTCATGCCCGAGTTCTCAGGACTCTGTATTTGAGAACTTCTCCACATCTGTCATTGAGTTCACCGATTGCCAGGTGTCCAAAGTGAAGCCGCCAGCAATCGTCGTCCATTCTCTCTAGTCCGACAGGTAATCGACGTAGCACTTCTGAGATGAAGTAGATCTCGCCACGCCATTTGATCCGCCCATCTCGTTTCACCCGCCGCACTTCGAAATGCAACGGATATTGTGGTTCTGGGAGTCTCGATGGGTACGGCCTGGGGGAGGGGGTATAGCATGTGGCCGGCGGTTTCTGCCCCAAGGCCTCGTGTGGTCTCAGTTCGTTGAATTCTCTGCGAAATCGGTCAAACGCCCGTTGCTGAGCTTTCATGTTGCTCCTCGGTCGCCGCATCGTGTCTGCCTTGAGCGTCCGATGCATTCTCTCGTGAGATGCGTTGTCCTGGGGTTTGCCCGGCCTAGTTCGCTCTGGTTCGATCCCCAACTGAATCCACCAGACATTGAGGGCACTCAGACCCGCAATTGCGTGGGGGTAGCTGAAGGGAGCACCGTTGTCGGTGCGGATCGCCCGTGGTAAACCGTACTCTCGAAAAGCCCTCTCAAATTCACGGCGCGCTCCACGATAGCCGATTCCCTCAAGCCCACGGCATGCCAGGAGGTAGCGGCTGTAGCTGTCTGCGATCGTTAAAGGCTCGCATCGCGTACCGTCACCGTTGCGTATCCAACCCTTGTAGTCAGCAGTCCACACATCGTTGGCTGCTTTAACCGCCCGACAAGCACCGGCCTGCGTATCCTTGACTGCTCGACGACGGCGTCTAGGATGGCTCGCACCAGCTCGCCGTAGCACCTCCCCTATCGTGCTGGCGGCAGGAATCGATACTCCAGGATGGCTACCCTCAAGAAGACCCTTCAGCTTCTTAGGACCCCAGCGCGGATGCTTGTGTCGAAATTCAAGTATCAGGGCTACCACATCCTCCGATACCGCGTTCGGATGACGCCGCGGAGCCCGACTACGATCCTCCAAACCAGCCTTGCCGAAACGACGGTATCGATCCAACCACTTGTAGCCAGTCTTACGGCTAACTCCAAATGCCGTACTGACTTGACCTACAGACCAAACACCCCGCTCACACGCAATCGCAAACGAAATCCGCTCGTCTATCACTTGAGTCGCACTCCATGGCATTTCCGTCTCCTGACGTCTATGCCGGTTAGAGTGTCACCCATGTGCCCGGTCTGTTGTTACCTATCTCCCCGGTCTATACCGTCCGCTCCCCGCTCCCTGCTCCCCGCTCCGTCTGCTTGTTATATTCCGCCCTCCTACTTGAAAGCACCATGTCACACGATCATTCCAGCCTGGGAGAGTTCCGCGAGAGTCGCGAGAGGCTGAACGAGGCGATTCGTTCCGCGGG
>JARRLJ010000576.1:0-4088 GCA_037387025.1 Gemmatimonadales bacterium | reverse complement strand
GCTCATTTGACGCGGCCAGGGACAGCCTGGACTCCCACGTATCCGCTCTGACCCACTACCCGTCGATACTACCGGCCAAGGGCTGGAAGACTAGCGACTGGTCAGTTCAGCGCATGCACCCGATCTTCCATCAAGAATTGCCCCATCCCGGGATCGACATAGCTGCACCCCCGGGTACACCCATTTTTGCGGCTGCGAATGGAACTGTCACCGCCGTGTACAACAACGGTGGATACGGACTCATGGTGGTCGTCAATCACGGGCGAGGACTTGTGACGCGCTACGCTCATTGCTCCAAGGCCACGGTGAAGAAGGGACAAAGGGTGGTCCGCGGTGAGCAGATCGCTGAGGTTGGCAAGACCGGCATCGCTACGGCACCGCACCTGCACTACGAAGTGCTGGAATACGGTAAGGCCGTGGATCCCAAGAAGTACATCTTGCCCAAGTCGATTATCGACTGACCCCGACGATTACTCTGCCACGGTGACCCAACCCCGAGCGCATTGAATCGGGGTTTTTCGCTTTAGTGGGCGTGAGACAGGGACATAGACCGGTAGCAGGTATGAGTGGCCAGCATCGGCATGAGCGAGATTCACTGAATGCCACTACCTTTCCTCTCCTCGCATTTGGTGGTTCGAACTAACAACCATGTCAGCAAAGCGATGAGTCGAAACGCATACTTGACAGCCTTGGCGGCCGCCGCGGTCTTGGTGGCATGCTCGGAACAGGAAACTCACCTGGAGCTTCACGCCTTCCTCAGTGATGAGGAACCGCTAGCTCCGATGGAGATAACGGCCCTGCCGTTCGATCCCGACAGACTGCTCGATTCACTCGCAGGCGCAAGTAGCCACCCCGTACCAGAATTCCCGGAACTAGCTTTTGAGATGGCGAACTATCGGCGCCCGGGGAAAGCGGCTCTGAACAACATCGGTTTGGAGTGGCACGCGACTCATGACAGCGTCAGACAGCTGGCGGACTCACTCAACCACGTTTCGCATCGGTCACCTGGCTACACGGCAGCATACGAGCGCCTGCGACAGCTGTACCAGCGATTGGCACAGCGGGCTGTGGAGCGGGACGCGGCTTTGAGAGAACAAGTCGGCGAAGATCGCGAGTTGGCAACCCGTGCGGCGGCGGCGGCCGACTCCTTGCGAGTGTGGCAGAACGCGGCATACGCCGATTTCGCCGACTTGGCAGACTCCGCTCTAGCCCGCTCGGGAAGAGACCGGATCGAGCTGGTTACCGATGGGGACGGCAACGCCGAGCTGGTGCTCGAGCCCGGCGCCTGGTGGTTGATTGCGAAGTGGCCCCACCAGGAGAACCCGTTCATGGAGTACTACTGGAATGTGCCACTGGTCGTGAATGCTCTGGGCCCAAGGGTAGTACCGCTGTACCCCGGAAACCTAATGACCCGCTGGCGTCATTGAGCAGTCTTGGTTCCAAAGAACAGTGAGGCGATGTGAACAGGACCATAATCCTACCAGCGGTATCGGTCGTGGCCCTCATCGGTACGGGCATGTCACTGACCGCACGGAGAGGGGGAGAGGCCTATGACGTTGCGGCGAGATACACCGCAACAGGTGGCCAGACGATCTATGAGGTGAGCGACTTCCAATGTCCGTACTGCAGGGACTTTGCCGTTCAGATTCTGCCAAACATCGACCGAGAGTACATCCAAACTGGGAAGGCCCAGTTGGTCTTCGTGAACCTCCCCCTCGTACAGATTCACGCCAACGCCGCTGCGGCCCACGAGTTCGCGATGTGCGCGGCCCAACAAGACCGTTTCTGGACGATTCACGACCTGCTCTATCGCACCCAGCCAAGTTGGGCCAATGCCGCCGAGCCGCGCGATTTTCTAATGACCCTGGCCGACTCCGCTCAGCTGAACGGAGATGCCCTGATCACTTGCGTCGAGACCGGAGCCGTCCGCTGGTTGGTAGAACAAGAGGCGGTAGCTGTTGCCCAGAGGGGAGTGAGAAGCACGCCGTCGTTCATAGTCGAGGGACTCCTCCTCAGTGGGGCGCAACCAATGGAGGTCTGGAGGCCGCTCCTCGATTCTTTGCTCACCGCCAAGACCGGAGGTGGAGTCTAGGCACTCCCCAAGAGAGTCACCCACACGTCGTACAGCGCATGAGTCCAGGCTACAATCCCAAACCCCCTGGCAACATACAACCCGCTTAGCAGTAGTCCTGCGACAGCCCGGTATGTGAACGAAGGCAGCGTGAGCTGGTCCCCTAACGGGCCTATGTAGTGAAACCCACTGAAAATGAGCGCGGAGCCAACGACACTGACTCCGATTGCAGCCGATCTGCTCCAACCAAGCCTGAGCCCGACCGTCATCAACGCCCAAACCAGGAGAACTCGGAACAGTAGTTCTTCGTACAAGCCGGCACCGAGCGAGATCACGAGCTGCGTGCTCAGAGCGATCTCCCTCGCCACCGCAGGCTGTGCCACCTGTACCGTGTAGAGCGGTCCCGACAGGAGCAACGCTGTGAGGGCCGACACCACACCACCCAGTAACATGGCGTAGACGATGCTCTCGCCGAACATCCAGGCGAACATGCGTGGCTTGAGCTTGCCCGGGTGCTTGCGCCGGTCCCGCCACACGATCCATACACCCAGAAAGAACAGCAATAGGCCAAAGGCAAAAACGCCCGTACGGCCTCCGAGCGCCACGAACAGCGTCTTCAAGAGAACGTCTGCTCCATTCCTGACGCCGGCGAACGCCGATCCGGAGATGGCAGCCGCCAACGCTTCGTACAGCAACCAGAGCGGCAAGGCAAACAGAACGCTGTAGCGCGGCTGGCGACTCGATTTCCAATATTCTCGTGGCGACATGGATCGGAACCTATCACATTGGCTGTGTGCCCCTACCAGGATACCGTCTAGCTGCCTGGCTGACAAACCGGCTCTCAACGGGAGGCTGGAGATTCTCCCGCAGCATCGCGGGTCGCCGTGGAGCGCTGGACCGGTGGCTCGATTGGGCCTCAAGACAGCGTACGCAAGGGCCACTGGTTTGGGTTCATGCCGCATCAGTGGGCGAGGGCCTTGCTGCCGAGCCAGTTGTCCGCCGGCTACGGGTGGCAGTCCCGGACGTCCAGATAATACACACGCACTCGTCTCCGTCCGTTGTACCGTGGCCGGGCTCGTTCGGAGCGGACGCGATTGGCTTCGTGCCCCGTGACGAACCCGGGCCAGTCGCCACCGTCATCGAGGCCCTGAAACCCTCGCTCGTGCTTTTCTCGCGCGGCGATCTCTGGCCCGAGGTAGTAACCCAGGCCGGTAAGCGTGGCTTGCCGGTGGCCGTTTCCGGAGCGACTGTGCGCCCCTCGAGCAAGCGCCTCATCAAGCCCGTACGAACACTATTCCGACACCTTTATGACAGCATTGCCTGGGTCGGCGCCGTGTCCGACTCCGACGCCGAGAGATGGATCCGGCTCGGCACCCGGCCAGAGGTGGTGACCGTAACTGGAGATCCCCGCCACGATCAGGTGGTCGAGCGCCTACCCGACCTTGCGCCACTGGCACCGCTGCTGACTTGGCGCCAGGGAAAAGCGGTGCTGGTTGCCGGCAGTACCCACCCGCAAGACGAGTCTGTGTTGCTTCAGGCGCTGGCCGTGGTACGCGAAGCAGTCCCATCTGTAGGGCTGGTCCTCGTGCCACACGACCCCCCCGGACCCGAGCGGTTGGACAGCATCGCGCAGCTGGCCAAGCAGTCTGGAATCGCCCTAACAAACTGGGCCGGAGGACCCGTCTCTCCCGACGTGCCCTGCGTCGTGGTCTCGCCGCTCGGCATTCTGGGCGACGTGTATGCCTGCGGTGATATCGCCTACGTTGGTGGCGGGTTCCGGCACGGTCACCTCCATTCCACGGTCGAGCCCGCCGCGTACGGCTTGCCACTCATAGTGGGCCCTGAGGGCCCAGGGACGGCCGATGCTGCCTTTTTACTCGAAACAGGCGCGGCGGTCGCCCTACCCGGCGAATCGCCCGTGGAAGGCTGCGCTGCTGCTTGGCTGCGCTGGGCCAAGGAAGAACGGCTGAGGGTGACAGCCGGTCTGGTGTGCCGATCTAAACTGAACCAGGGCGCC
>JARRLJ010000575.1:0-2506 GCA_037387025.1 Gemmatimonadales bacterium | reverse complement strand
CCCGCAAGTTCGGTCGAATCGGCCCCACCTACTACTGGCCGGGAGTACATCAGTACGGTGTCGCCATCCATGACATGTGCTATGAGCGAGTCACCCAGCACCAGCAGGTCCAGGGTTACCCACTCATCAGTGTGAACAGTCCTCGAATGTGATGAGGTACAGTGTTGCTCGACCAGATCCCCGTCGATCACCACGTGGGTACCCGGTGTGCATACATTGGCGGTGGGTCGTTCGTCGGTTCCGTTTCCACCCAGGAGTTGAGCCTCTATCGAGATGGGAAAAAACTGATCCACGAGCATCGACTCCGGACTCTGCGAATGGATCATGATGCCGTTGTTCTTGTATCCCCAGTCGGGACCACCCGGAACCTGCGAACCCAGAATGCGATACTCGACGCGCAATTCGTAACGAGAGAACGGCTCCTCATAGAATAGGTGTCCGAAACGGTCGTCGAATTCGTCGTAGTTTTCATAGCTGACCGTCAGGTATCCGTCTTCCACACGGAACGTATTCCACGGGTCTTCTCCCACGTGACTGCCAGCGATTTTCACTGTCCAGCCGCTAAGGTCCCTGCCGTTGAACAAGGGAGTCCATTCATCGCCGGTATCCGCCGCGCACGCCGTAACCACGTGCGCAAACGCGATCACCGCGACCAACCGACGGAGGAATGGTAAGTAGTGGATACTCATGGCCTACTCCTCATGAGTCGTTGTCCGGTGTCCCCGCGTACCTCGGTTCTGCCCCTTCGAGCCGCACGCGCGGCAGGATGACCTCCTGGAACCGCTCCGTGTCCCAGATCGGGGCCAGAATGGGATCCCAAATCTCGTAGCTGACGCGGAACGGCATGGCGAAGACAATCCCTTCGAGCACCTCCAGCGCCCGATCTGGCTCGCCGAGCAGCACCAAAACTTGAGAATGGCCTCGTCCCGCGCTCTCCGGGATCAGCGTCGCGTCCCCGGTCTCAAGAGCCTCACCCAGCAGGCGATAGCCCGTTGAGTCGGTCAGGTAGCTGGCGAACCGGTCGATCGCCTCGCGGTAACGACCTTCGAACAGCAATAGGGTAGCCAGTACGGTTCGGAGAAAGTGCACGTCGCCCGCCGTGTCGATCGCGAGACCCTCCTCCAACATCGCCTCGGCCTCTTCGAGACGGCCGTTCATGTGGAGCACGAAGCCGTGTGCATCTAGAAAGATGGGCGCCCGATCCAGCGCCAGCGCCCGGCCAGTCTCTCGCAACGACTCGTCCAATCGCCCCATACCCCAGAGCAGCTCTGCATACTGGAGGTGCGCCTCCTCACTATCCGGGTCGAGGTCCAGCGCCCGGAGGAACTCCCGCTCACCGTCTTCCCACTCCCAGCGGTCGCGGTGGACCCCACCGAGCGCCACGCGAGCCGATGCGTTCCGCGGGTCGAGTTGGAGAGCGCGGCGGGCCGCTGCTTCTGCCGAAGCAAGACTACGTGACCAAACAGCGGAGTCGGTGGACTCACCTCCCAATCCCGTGTAAAGCGGATTTATCGCATGGGCCTCAGCCAACGCCGCCCATGCCGGAGCCCACATGGAGTCCCTGGCCACTGCCGATTGGAACAGGCGCACAGCCTCCCCCACACCCGGTCCCCTGCGGCGCAGCGCCGCGCGTCCGCTCAGGTAGAGGTCGTGGGCGGCCATATCGAGCGTGGAAGAGACGAGTTCCTCCTGGCTCAGTCCGAGCGGAACTCGCAGCGAATCGGCAACTGTCGCAGCGATCTCAGATTGGATGGCAAATACGTTCTCGAGTCGGCGCTCGTACGTCTGCGACCACAAGACGAAACCATCAGCGGCGCTCACGAGCTGGACACTAATGCGCACCTGATTCCCATCCTTACGGACGCTACCATCTAGCAGATACGGCACACCTAGTTCCTCACCCACCCGCCGCAGGTCCGAGTCCCGGCCCTTGTAGGTGAAAGCTGATGACCGCGCCGCTACTCGAAGACCACGAATCTTTGCCAGCACGGCGAGGATCTCCCCTGAGATACCGTCACTGAAATACTCCTGGTCGCCCTCAGGACTCATGTCGTCAAACGGCAGCACTGCAATCGCCGGGCGGGGATCATGGTCTAGATCCAGATAGGACAGCCTTGATCTCGTGACAGCCAACCCTGGTGGGCCGCCAGCGGAGTCCTGACCACCTCGTCCGAAGATCGACCATGCTAACACAGCAAGCACTGCCACCGGAACAGTGATCCGAGCGACACGCAGCCAACGAGCATGCGCCTTACCCCGCACAACAGGAGCGACGGGAGTCTCAGCGAGGAGTGCGTCCGCAAACGCCTGCGCGGTGTTGAAACGGTCGGCCGGTACCTTGGCCAACGCCTTGTCCACCGCAGCTTCGACGTACTCTGGCACGGTGTCACGGATCGTACGGAGCTTCGCCGGCTTCTCGCCGATTACCTTGGCAATGACGGCCTGCACGTTGGACCCGGTGAAGGGTGGATCGCCGGTCAGCATCTCATACAAGACGCTTCCCAGA
>JARRLJ010000574.1:0-2532 GCA_037387025.1 Gemmatimonadales bacterium | reverse complement strand
GACACCTCCCTCGCGCCATCTGGTGAATGATTCCCAGGGATTTGCCAGGAGTTCTGAACAATGCTCGACGAAACAGCAGAGATCCACAATCAGATGTTGATAGGCGGTGACTGGGTCGACAGCGCCAGCGGGGAAACCATTGGTGTGGAGAATCCAGGTCGTCGCACCATCCTTGGACACGTGCCTCGTGGCGGCGCGGAGGACGTCGAGCGCGCCGTCCGCGCGGCTTCTTCGGCATTCCCGTCTTGGTCCAGGGTCACGCCTCGCGAGCGAGGCAGGATGCTTCTCGATATTGCCGAGGACATCGAAGCCCGCACCGAGGAGCTGGCGCGCATGATTGCAGCGGAGACGGGGAATGCGCTGCGAACGCAGGCGCGCCCGGAGGCGCTTCTGGCCGCCGATGTCTTTCGCTACTTTGGTGGCCTGGCCAGCGAACTAAAGGGCGAGACCCTGCCGCTCGGTGAGCATGTGTTGAGTTATTCTCGCCGCGAACCCATCGGTGTGGTGGGCGCAATCATTCCATGGAATGCACCGGTTTGCCTCGCTTCGCTCAAGATTGCACCGGCGCTTTGCGCGGGAAACACCATCGTGCTCAAGGCCGCCGAGGATGCGCCACTCGGCGTGCTTATGATTGCCGAGCTATGCCAGGCGCATCTTCCACCATCGGTGCTGAATGTCCTGACGGGATATGGAGAGGATTGCGGCGCGGCGCTCGCTGCGCATCCCGGCGTGCGCAAGCTCTCCTTCACCGGCTCCACCGAAGTCGGCAAGCTGATCATGGAAGCCGCGTCGCGTCGAATCGTGCCGGTTTCCCTCGAGCTTGGCGGCAAAAGTCCCTCTATCGTCTATCCCGACGCCAATGAGGACTGGGCGGTAGAGGGTATTATCTCGGCAATGCGTTTTACCCGTCAGAGTCAGTCCTGCACTGCCGGCTCGCGTTTGTTTCTGCACAACGACATTTTCGATGCGTTCTTGGAAAGGCTGGTCGAAAAGACCTCTGCAGTGAAGATCGGTGATCCCCTCGATGAAGACACCGACATGGGCGCGATTATCAGTGAGAAACAGTTCAACCGGGTTTGCGGTTATGTGGAAGAGGGCCTGCAGCGTGCGGACGCACGTCTGGTAATGGGTGGAATGCCGCCTGAAAGCGGGCCGCTCAGCAAAGGCTATTTTGCATTGCCCACTGTATTTGCCGATGCGTCGAATGACTGGCGACTGGCGCGCGAAGAGATTTTCGGCCCCGTGCTCGTAGCGATTCGGTGGGATGACGAACAGGACGCCATTCGTATGGCTAACGAAAGCCATTATGGTTTGGCAGCTTTTGTGTGGTCACGCGACATCGGCTGCGCGCTGCGCACTGCCCATGCAGTTGAGGCCGGATGGGTTCAAGTCAATCAGGGTGCAGGGCAGGTGCTCGGGCAGTCCTACGGTGGCACCAAACAAAGCGGAATCGGTCGAGAGTTCTCCTTGGAAGGCATGCTCGACAGCTTTACTCAGAAGAAGAGCGTGACCGTGAATCTCGACTTGCCCGCAACGGAATAGCCTACTCTCACAGAAGCGCGTGCGCTGAAGGGTTGGCAGTGGTAGATGGCGGTGGTGCCGCTCCGGCAGCGAAGCGGTGAAACAAAGAGTATCGCGAAGCTCACCCAGGGGGGGCGAGTTCAGCGATCGGTCGGAAGCTGCTGCGCGCAGGGCGGGTAATCTCGTTCCCAAAGCCGCAGGATGCTTTTCTCCGACGATTGCAGCATCATGCTGGAAAAGATACGAAGCGCGGCAGGGGGTAAAAAAATGAAGACGCTACGAATTCAAATGCGTGTCCCACTCGTGCTTGCAGCGCTGCTTATCCAGCTCCCAGGCATTGTCTCCGGCGCTGATTCCATGGGACGCCTGCACGTGGGGGAGGGGGAGACCCTCACTGTCCCGCTCGGTGAGTCTCTGCACCACACGGGTTCCATTACCGTTTCGGGAAACGGCCAAGTACTCGTTCATGGCACTCTCGACCTCGATGGTCAGCTGGTTATTACCGAGGACGGTGTCGTCAACGTGGACGGCGGCACACTCAATTTGGCGGGCGACGATACACACATCACGCTGAACGGGAATGCTGGCCTGGCCGTCGTGAACGGCGCCATGCTGCATTTCGTACAGTCGTACGTGCATCAACACACGATCAACGCTCACGATACCTCTCGGGTGTTCCTGTTTGAAGCCGAAGTCCGTTCGGACGGTTCTGCCGAGACCGTCATTCTTCGCGACAGCGCCGCCTACACGGCCATCGGGACTCAATTCGAGGACTGGACCACCTGGTACATGTGGAATACCTCGGCGTTGACGCTGGACACGGTAAGCAAGGCAGGCGACATCGTCTTCTACGACAGCCCCTCGATAGACATAAGGAACACCGTTGCCGTAATGCCCTGGATGTACTTTCCGGAGGGGGCAGTGGCCGATCTCTCCTTACCGGATACCGCGGACTGCCAGCCGACGTCGCTCGTAATCGACCCCTCGGTGGTCGACGGGATCGGTTGGTCG
>JARRLJ010000573.1:0-4167 GCA_037387025.1 Gemmatimonadales bacterium | reverse complement strand
CACTCACGAGCCGGGACGGATCACCGTCCTCTGCCAGCATTGAGCGCGATACATCTACTGCGATTACCAGGCTGAGTCCTTTCGATTCGGTTTCCACCACCCTGCTGCCAAACCGCGGGCCCGCGAGTGACACAGTCGCTGCCAGCGTTGCCACACCCAAGAGCAGTGGACCTCTGCGACCTGATTGCTGCGCTGTATTTGCGAGCTCTTCGGACCACTGTCTCGCCCGTTTGACGCGTGCCTGCCGTGCCCAGTAGGCAAGGCTTGTCATGACGAATCCGGCCGCGGGAGCCATGTACAACAATATGGGGAAGTCGAATTCTATCATGGCACCCGCACCACAATGGTCGACGATAGTGTGAGCTCGATTGCGATCGCCGCCAGTCCGATTATGAGCAGTGGACGGTACCACTCGTCGAAGTCCGTGTATCGAGTGACCGTGACCGGTGTTTTCTCCAGCTCATCGATCTGCCGGAATATCCTGCTCAGCGCCTCAGCGTCTGTCGCGCGAAAGTAGCGCCCACCAGTCATGTCTGCGACGTGTCGCAGCAACTGCTCGTCGATCTGAACCGGCAGTGTCTGGTATCGTGTCTGACCCGATGGTCCGCGTCCAATGGGCATTCGGGCCTCGCCGTCCGTTCCAACACCAATCGTGTACACTCGGATGCCGAGCTTGCCCGCAGCTTCCGCCGCAGTGAGTGGATCCACCGTGCCCCGATTGTTCTCTCCGTCGGTCATCAAGACCACTACCTTGCTGATTCCGGGAGCGCGCCGTAGGCGATTGGCCGCAGTGGCGATGGCCGTTCCTATCGCGGTACCGTCTTCCAATTCACCTACCCGCAGCTGCCTAACAGCCTGCGTCAGGACTGCGTAGTCCACAGTGATCGGGATTCGAGTCAATGCCTGTGCTGCGAACAACACGAGGCCGATGCGGTCAAACTCGCGGCCTTCGATGAAAAGAATCGACTGTTCTTTGGCGACGTCCAGCCGATTGGACGGAGCAAAGTCTTCGGCGAGCATGCTGCTCGAAACGTCTACCGCGATCACGATTGCGATTCCCTCGCTCGTTACCTCCGCACTCCCGGGACCGACGTGTGGACCGGACGCAGCGAGTGTCCATGAGACCAGTGCGAGCGAGCGCAGGCCCGCTGGCATCTGAGCCAGCCACCTTCGTTTCGCTCCCGCCTTCGACAGGGGCTCGACATCGCTGTAGCGCGTTGACGGTCTTGGTCGTCGCGCACGCCACCACAGCCATAGGGGAATAAAGAGCAGTAGCAACAGTACCAGCGGCCTCGCGACAATCAATCGTCCGACTCCTCTGCCGTGGTTCTCACCAACGACGACGATAGGTTGCCGGCACGTTGAGCGAGTTCGACAATGCTACTTGGAACGGCTGGTGAGAATCTGGCCCGATCTAAGGAACGGAGAACTGTGGCGAGTTCCCGCACGGGCCAGTTCGGCTGTTGTTGAGCAATGATTTCGAGGCACTCGTCCGTACTCAACTGTCGGCCCGCAAGGGGGAGCGCCCTCTCGATACTCTCCCTCAGACGATCTGTCACCGCCGATACCACTGCGCGCAATTCACCGGCTCGCGCCCACTGAACCACTGGCGCCTCGACGCGTTTCCCGGATCCGAGAACGAGCGACCGGTCCCAGGGATGCACGTGGTGAAGCACTGGAGTCACCTTGCGGCAATACCGACCGAACTGTGATCCATGCGGTGTCACCGGGCACCGTCACCAGACCCCCATCCGGGTAGACGAGTTCGATGTCTGGCATGGCTCGGCCATGGACACCCGGCTCGAACAACGCGACCTGGTATTGGACTCCGACTGTGCCCTCGGTATAAGCTATGACCGGCGCATCCAGAGGTTGGACTATTGCATCCGGCTGCAGCAATGCCGCCTGAGGCATGACATCGGGCTCAGCTGTCACTCGCCGAGTTATTTCCACGGTGTCTCCGACCGTAATGGCGGTCGGCACCACTGTCCACGCTGCGGCCTGCGCGGACACATAGAGCCAGCACAAGAGACTCATCGTCTGAGGCGCCTCGCTCGTTGCGCGAACGCTCGGTGCAGCGGCTCGGCGTAGGGACGGTCGGTCTGCAGTGCAACGTGGTCGACACCAGCCTGTTTGAGAGCTCGTTCCCTAGCAAGACGGTGTTCCTCTGCGGCAATCTGCAGGCCGAGCCTGGTCTCGGCGTTGGATGTGTCAACCAACATGTGTCGACCGGACTCCGCATCCTGAAATTCTATCCAGCCGGCCTTGGGCAGCTGGGATTCGCGCGGATCGTCCACGGTGATTGCCACTACTTCGTGCTTCATCGCGAGGCTACCCAACTGTTCCTCCCAGCCGCGCGCCCGGAAGTCCGAGAGGACTACGACGATTGACCGATGTCGTAACAGTCGTGATACATAGGCCAAGGCAGCCTTGATGTTGGTCCGCTGATCTTGGGGCTCGAACGCCAGGAGGTCACGGATGACTCGCAGCACGTGACTCCGTCCCTTCACCGGCGGTACAACGTGGTCGATGGCTCCTGAGAATACGACGGCTCCAACGCGGTCGTTCTGACGGGCTGCCGCTAGCGCAAGGACGGCCGCCACCTCTACGGCCATTTCCGACTTCGTTCGGCCGTGGCCGAACTCCACCGAACCGGACCTGTCCACCACGAGCATCAGTGTTAGTTCTCTCTCTTCCTCGAATGTCTTGACATAGGGCGAGCCCATTCGAGCTGATACATTCCAGTCGATGGCGCGAAAATCGTCGCCCTGCTGATAGGCTCTCACTTCGGCAAACTCGATCCCTTGTCCGCGGAAGACGGACCGGTATTCGCCGGAGAAAAGGGAAGTCACTAGGCGGCGCGCGCGGAGCTCGATTTGCTTGACCTGCCGCAGGACATCGGCTCCGACAACACGAGCCGGAGACATCACGGAACTTCCACCGCCTCCAGGATCTTTGCGATCACGACATCCGATGTGACATCCTCAGCTTCGGCCTCGAACGTGAGCAGGACTCTGTGACGCAGAACATCCGGAGCCATTGCCTTCACATCCTCCGGGACCACGTACGCCCGGCCGCGGATGAATGCATGTGCGCGGGCCGCTTGCGCCAGGTAAATGGATGCCCGAGGACTGGCACCGTAGGCGATGAGCGGGCGGACCTCGTGTAGTCCAATCGACTGTGGCTCCCTAGTCACTCTGACCACATCGACGACGTAGTCCACGAGCTTCTGATCCATGTACAACTCGGCGATGGCCTGCCTGGCGGCCATTATTGCGCGCGGATCAGTCACCGTTCGCAGTGGTATGGGTCGCCCACCAGACATCCGCCACAAGATCTCTTTCTCCTCATCTCGGTTCGGATAGTCGACGCGGATCTTCAGCATGAAACGGTCGAGTTGTGCCTCTGGAAGTTGGTAGGTGCCCTCGTGTTCGATCGGGTTCTGTGTTGCCAGCACCAGAAACGGCTCGTCCAGCTTGTGTGTTTCGCTTCCAATGGTAACCTGGGTTTCCTGCATTGCTTCCAACAGGGCAGCTTGCACCTTCGCAGGTGCCCGGTTGATTTCATCGGCCAGAATGATGTTGGCGAATAGCGGGCCGCGCTTCGCGTAGAACTCGCTCGTCTTCTGATCGAACACCATGGTACCGATGATATCGGCCGGAAGAAGATCAGGGGTGAACTGAATTCGCTGAAACGAAGTCTTGATGACTTCGGCGAGAGAACGCACGGCCAGAGTCTTCGCCAGACCAGGTACTCCTTCTAGCAAAATGTGGCCGCCCGTCAGTAGGCCGATGAGCATGCGCTCGATCATTGCCTCCTGACCAACAACTCTCTTGCCGACCTCCTCAGTGATGGCCGTGGTTAGACTGGCGTCGACGGCGGACATCGTCCGTGAGGTCATCGATTCTCCCTTCGCAGCACTGGCACCCAGCGCTTCTGGTATTGGGCCGATTGGTGCAACGGATCAGCGTTTGATCCGCGCACCTCCGTCTTCCTGACTAAACACCCACGCCGCGAATCGTGAAGGCTCTATCTCGTCTTCCGGTTTTATGATAGCCCAATCAGCATCACTTCCAGTAGTGTTTCCGCCCATAGCGTGCAGATCAATCATCTTCGCGGTTCTGCTCTTCCAGATCGCACAGTTATCCGGTCGCAGGTCAACCCACC
>JARRLJ010000572.1:0-2535 GCA_037387025.1 Gemmatimonadales bacterium | reverse complement strand
GCCCTTACCCTTGGGCTGGTCGGTGCGGCCGGAACCGCGCGATACCAGCGCGCGGCCATGATGGATGTGATCAGGAGAGACTTCATCCGAACTGCCCGCGCCAAAGGAATGCCTGAGAAGGTCGTGGTATTCCGCCATGCGCTGCGCAACTCACTGCTTCCGATCATTACGCTGTTCGGACTTTCCTTTCCCATTCTGCTTTCCGGGGCAGTGCTCGTGGAGTCAGTTTTTGGCTGGCCGGGATTGGGCAGGTTCCTCGTCGGTGCGATCGGCAACCGTGACTACCCCGTCGTTACGGGAGCCGCGATCGTCGCGGCGAGCATGGTAGTGGTGGGCAACTTGTTGGCTGACCTATTGTACCACGTCGTGGACCCACGCACACGGCCGGCATCATGACCAGCACGTGGCCTCGCCGATTGCTCGGCGACGGGCGGGCTCGCCTGGGTCTGTTGCTGATTGGATTTCTCGTGGCAGCCGCAGTACTCTCTCCGCTCATCGCGCCTTACGATCCGATCGAGCAACTCGACATCGTGAACAAACGACTGTTGTCGCCCAACCTCGAGCATCTTATGGGTACTGACTTCTACAGCCGCGACCTGTTGAGTCGGGTGCTCTATGGCGCAAGGATCTCGTTGGCAATTGCATTCCTGTCGATTCTGGTCTCTGTAACCATTGGTACGACGGTGGGTATGATTGCCGGCTACGTTGGGGGAGTCGTGGACGCTATCCTCATGCGACTGGTGGACGCGGCCCTCGCCATACCGCGCGTTTTCCTGCTACTCGTGATCCTGGCACTGTGGGATCGGGTTGGTGTCACCGGTTTGGTCACGGTCCTTGGTCTCTCCAGCTGGTTTGGAACCAGCCGCATCGTGCGGGCTGAAGTACTGAGTCTGCGTCAGCGTGATTTCGTCGTGGCAGCTCGATCGCTCGGTGTGGGGAAGGTCCGCATACTGCTGCGGCATGTATTGCCAAACGCGATCGCGCCCGTAACAGTTACCGCCACGCTAGGGATCGGTCAGATCATCCTGATCGAAGCCGGTCTGTCATACCTCGGCGTAGGAGTGCAAGAACCGATACCCTCGCTCGGCCGCATGATACGAGATGGGTACGAGCAGATCGCGAACGCCCCCTGGATATCGATCTTCCCAGGTCTGGTAATAGTGCTCACAGTCGTCGGCTTCAGTCTCGTCGGCGACGGCCTCAGAAAAACCCTCGATCCACTAGCCCGATGAGCGTCGTTCTCAGTGTACGCAATCTCACCACGAGTTTTGCGACCGAGTCCGGTACCGCCCAGGCCGTCGATGACGTTTCGTTCGATTTGCTCGAAGGGGAGACGCTGGGCGTGGTGGGTGAGTCCGGTTCTGGTAAGACCGTAACTGCTCTCTCGATCTTGAAGCTGGTTGACCGTCCCGGTGCAATATCCGACATCAGCGTGGTAGAGTACGGTGGCCGGAACTTACTCCAGTTGGACCCGCGGGAGCTTAGAAAGGTGCGGGGAGCTGGAATAGCAATGGTATTTCAGGAACCAACCGCCAGCCTCAACCCAGTACTCACGATAGGGAGTCAGATATCCGAAACGCTTAGGGCGCATCGAGATGTCTCGCGCAAGGAAGCACGCGAGCGAGCGAGCGAGCTATTGGATCTGGTACGCATACCCGATCCAACAAGGCGAGCGGACGAGTACCCGCATGAGTTGAGTGGGGGAATGCAACAGCGCGTGATGATCGCAATGGCACTCTCTTGTAACCCCAACATACTGATCGCCGACGAACCCACGACGGCTCTCGACGTTACGATTCAAGCACAGATTCTCGATCTCCTGGTCGACCTCAAACGCCGATTCGGAATGGCGATGATTCTAATCACACACGACTTCGGAATCGTCGCTGGCGTTGCCGATCGAGTTGCGGTCATGTACGGAGGTCAGATAGTCGAACAGGCGCCGACGACTAAGCTCTTCGAACGTCCGACTCACCCGTACACCAGAGCTTTGCTGCAAGCGGTGCCACGCGTGGATCTCCCTGTGCAGCGCCTCGATACGATCCCAGGTAGCGTGCCATCCGCCAACGCGTGGCCCGCAGCGTGTCGCTTCCACCCTCGCTGTCCCAAGGCTTGGGACCGCTGCAGCTCGGACAAACCGCGACAGCTTGCCACGGGGACGGATCATGTGGCTCGGTGCTGGCTAGTAGATGAACCGGAGAGGGATCACCAATGACTGGTGATGCCTCTCCACTCGTAGCTGTACACGATCTGGTGAAGGAATACCAGACTGTCGGTCTATTCCGAAAATCCGGCCCGTTGCGGGCGGTCGACAGCGTATCGCTCAGCATTGCGCGGGGAGAGTCCGTCGGACTAGTCGGTGAAAGTGGCAGCGGCAAGACGACGTTGGGTCGCCTGATACTACGGCTGATCGAACCGACAGCTGGCAGTGTCTTGTTCGACGGCATAGACGTCTTTGCCCTCGATCAGGGACCGCTTCGCTCTCTCCGCCGTAGAATGCAGATCGTATTTCAGGACCCGTTTGTGTCGCTCAAC
>JARRLJ010000571.1:0-2540 GCA_037387025.1 Gemmatimonadales bacterium | reverse complement strand
CTGCATTCAACTGCCTCAGTTGACCCAGTTTCTCCAAGTTCTCCGGCGCCGAAATGAACAGAACCAAGAACGGATTCCCCAGGGTCGAGAACCCCATCTCGACGACGTCGAGCCGCGGGCTCTGCTCACCCAGCAAATTGTAGTAATCGACCAGCTGATCCCAACGCGCCAGTTTGCGGTCAGCACCCATCTGGAAGCCGAAATAGGCCTCGGGCGAAGGGATCTCCTGACCCAGCGCAATGGCTGGAATAGCGATGCAGAATACTGCGACGAGTTGGGCTAACCGGGTCACATAGCGGAACGACTTCATCGAGTGCTCCTGGCGAATATGCAGTTCAAGGGTTCGGTCTCAGCACATGCAGAATATCGACCTCAGACAGAGAATATCTAAAATCTTGAATCAACGCAGCAATCCCAATGTCAGGAATGCTGTGAGACAGCCGTTTCCCGGAGTGGGAGTCGGCTCAGGCGTCGGCGTTTCGCCAGCGACTGTAATACCTACCGCGCTCCATCCAGTCTTCACGGCCTGTTGCTCGAGACTGTCGGCGCCATAGAGTTCACCGGCAATGGCAAATGTGAGGTCGGCTGCCGTTTGAAACTCTGCCTGTGAGCTCAGACGGCCGTCGGTAAGAGTCTTGTACCAGATCTGGCCCGCCTTTTCCCAAGACCGACCACCTATTGCCGTCGCTATCTCGTAGAAGGCACGGTTCGGAATACCCGAATTGATGTGAACGCCGCCGTTGTCCTGCGTCGTGTTGACGTAATCATCCATGTGCCCGGGTTGCGGGTCCTTGCCGATGACCGGGTCGTCATATGCCGACCCCGGTTCCTTCATCGATCTGAGGCCGCGGCCATTAACGTTGGGTGTGAAGAGATCGGCACCGATCAGCCAATCGGCCTCGCCCGCGGCCTGACCAAGTTTCCACTGCCGCACCAGCGAACCGAATACGTCTGAGAAGTGTTCGTTCAGCGCCCCCGGCTGGTTGCTGTATACCAAGTTTGCAGTGAACTGAGTGACTCCATGTGTCAATTCGTGCCCGATCACATCCAACGACTTGGTGAAACGATTGAATAGCCGTTCGTCTTCCGGCAGGTCTTCGTCTCCATCGCCGTACACCATCTGCTCCCCGTTCCAGAACGCGTTGTCGTAGCCGCGGCGATAGTGAACGGTGGAATCCATGCGCATGTTGTTACCATCGATGGAGTCTCTACCATAGACTTGTTGATACAGATCGTATGTATCCCCAGACCCGTCGTATGCCTCGTCAACCGTGGCATCACCGCTCGGTGGATCTCCCTCCCCACGTACCCGTTGTCCTGGTAAACTGCTACCGAAGTTCGCCGTGTACACGACACGCTCCTTAACTCCGGCTTGAGCCGCCGCCACACCTGCTGCCGTGACCAGATGGCGCTCGGCCCGTATCTCGTCCGATGCGGTGATAGCGGACCTGGCCATTTCCTGCTGACGTGTCGATCCACGCGCGGCTATGGCCTCCAAGATGTGAGGCGGTACGATACAACGAAGGGGATGACGGTTCGGCATGAGGACTCCTTTCTTCTGACGCCGGCTGCGGTGGGTCATATGGGAGCCAGACAAATGCATGACGCGGTGCGCCGACGATCATTTCTTTCTGCGTGCCGCGCGAGTCAGCCAATCGAGCAGCGGCTGCAGTGTCGCCGGAGCTGCTGCCTCGGAGGTTTGAACAGTGTGGCTCCGATCGGCACTCTCCACAGTTACCCTGTAAACGAACTGATCGACGGCGCTGCTGGAATCGCTCAGCTCATCAGGCAGATTGAAGAAGTCGGCCTCTTCAATGAGCCTCCCGAGTTGCTGCTGTTCGTCCGCGGACAGCGTGTCAGACTCGATAGTGACCGTTAGCTGCAGACCGCCGAACCCACCCGATCTCTCAAAGTGAACGCGCATGGTATCCCCTCCTGACGTGGCGGTATGAGTTCGTTCCAGCGTGCCATGCGGTTCTGCATTGGCACCGCAACCGATCAGCACCGTGACGAGGCAAAGCCACACCAACATCAGTGGCGGAGTTAGCGATGCAGCTATCCGGCGGGCGAGTACCATTGCCATGTTATCTATAAGGATGACTAGTTCCTCCACCACGCGAAAGAGGCCACCCTACATGTCCAGAGCATTCGTCAACGAGGACGCCCAGGGCCGCGATCCGACCTACGTATTGCCCAAACGCGACGACCCCGGTTTTGATGAAGCAGCCGCATGGGCCTTGATCGAAGGATGGAATCAAGGTGATCTCAGGGGCGCCGAACTCGCGACGGGCTACCGCTGGCGAGAGCCGATACTCAGGCCGCACGTCGAGCGGATTCTCGCACGCGCGCAGCAACAGAATGACGAACGATTGGAACAACTCGCGAGGATGTTCTTGACCGAGTAGCAGCTGTCAGATATCCAGAGGGTACCTCCCGTACTCTGCGGCGGCTTTGTAGAGGGTGAAGAGGTTCTCGGGTGGAACGTCCCACTGAAGGTGGTTGGAGGGGGCCAAGATATAACCGCCGCCCGGCCCCAGTTC
>JARRLJ010000570.1:0-2544 GCA_037387025.1 Gemmatimonadales bacterium | reverse complement strand
TCTTGTAGAGGTGCTATCGCCGCTGCACAATCGTTGGTTGCCCAGAGTGCCCTGCCCTGCAGCAACAGAGCGTCATCTCGATACTTGCTGTCAGGGTAACGTGTTACAACCGATTCGGCCTTCACGGCCGCCTGGGACCAGAGTGAGTGGGCTTCCCCCGGCCGCCCTTCCCGCTCCGCTTTCTCCGCCTCACCCACGAGGCGATTTGCGTTGTACAACCCATTGTAATACGCGCAGCCGATCTGTATCACCGAGCCGACTGCGCACAGCACAAGGGGCACGCCTCGTTTCATCTCTGGGTTCCGACTAGAACCTTCTCCTCGTAACGGAGCAAGTAGTTTACAATGCCCTCTGCAACCGCTTCTGCGAGCTTCTGCTTCCCTGTCGCGGAGGCAAGGAAACCCGCGTCCTTCTTGTTCGTGGCGAAGCCTGTTTCCACCAGCACTGCCGGGCGTCTCGCACTCCCCAACACCGCGAATCGTGCTTGGGAGACCCCCCGGTCACGACCTGGGTGTACCTTGGCACCTGACCGCTGAATGAACTCCGCAAGCTCGGCTGATTGCCTCAGGTATTCGTTCGTATGCAGATCTTTGAGGATGAACGATAGGGGATCGTCCTCTTCCAGGTCGCTGTCGGTATCGTATTGCACAGCCGAGTTTTCCATCCGGGCAACTCGCTCGGCCTCTGCCGTACGCGCATCGTCGAGGAAGTAGGTTTCCAGCCCACTCACGTTCTGGTACCCAGTCGAGCTCGAGGGGAGACTGTTCACGTGAATGCTTACGAACAGTTCACACCCGTCACCACATATCGGTGCCCGCCGATGCACGTTGACCGTGACATCGCTGGAACGTGTCATCCGAACAGATATACCTCGCTTCTCCAACTCGTCCTTGAGCTCCTTGGCAATGGCTAGAGTTATGTGCTTTTCCTTCACGCCGTAGGGCAAAAACTGGCCTGGATTACCAGGATCGGCTCCACCGTGACCGGCATCAACCACGACCTGATGCAACATCCGGAATCCGTTCCGTGCCGCCGCGCCACCCTGGGGTGCGGTGCGGTACGTAGGACTGGGCTGCCTAACGGCGTGGGTTACGACTGGCATGAGACGGGCTTCCTCGAACCTTCGGGCGTAAGGATCGTACCGATAACCTTCCTTGAAGATCGTGGTGACATGCCCCGTAAGCCACTGCAGGGGAACGAACAAGGTATCTCGCTCCACATAGGCTCCGCCGACGAGAGGTACGACGCGTCCCTGGTACACGAACGCCGGGGCGTCGAGCAGGAACCGGAACGGCTGGTCGGCAAATGCCACTTCCGCCCACTCCCCAGACACCTTGGCTCGCACCGGGAGTAGCTGACCGAGCCGCAGCACCGACAGGGCGGGATGCCCACGCTCGACCGATATGGGTACCTCGACCTGCCCTCGTGCAGTGGCAACCACAAGCGATGCCGGTGCAGGCAGGTCACTTGGTCCTCCAAACGACAACACCCCGATAGACAATATCAGTGCGGTCAGATTCATCGTCTGCGCCCCGTTGCGCGCGCCGCTTCCCGGTCCGCGTCGCGCCGCTTCAAGTCCTCGCGCTTGTCATGCAGTTTCTTACCCCGGCCGAGCGCCAAAGTGACCTTGGCCCAGCCGCCAGACAGGTGCAGGTCCAGCGGGATCAGCGTGAGGCCGCGGCGTTCGAGCGCCCCTATGAGTCTCCGGATCTCTCGTCGTTGCATGAGGAGCTTCCGAGGCCGCTCCGGTTCGTGGTTGGTGTACCCACCGGAATCGTACTGGGCGATGTTCATCCCTTCTAACCAGATCTCGCCGCCACGAATCGTCCCGTATGCTCCTTTCAGACTTACCTTGCCGGCCCTGATCGATTTGATTTCGGTACCGGTCAGCACCAAACCCGCCTCCCACGTCTCCTCGATGTGGTAGTCGTGGCGAGCCTTCCGGTTGGAGGCCACCGTTTTCTGTCCGTTGGCCGACCCCGGCCGAGTTCTTGGCGACACAAGCTAAGTCCAAATTAGAAAACCACTTCCGGGCGGTCAAGCGAAGGCTTGACGCTCGTTAGCCACCATGTCAATATTCGGCACCTTTGGTGAAGTTCCTGGGCCGAAGTGGTGGAACTGGTAGACGCGCTGCGTTCAGGGCGCAGTGGGCGCAAGCCCGTGGGGGTTCGAATCCCCCCTTCGGCATCGAAGAGGACGGGCAGAGACGGTTATCCTCCCCACTTTCCCGATCTTTTTGCCCGTCTCTTGCCTGTCAGTAGGCCGCCATACTGGGATCTACTTCTCGCGCCCAGGCATCCACACCACCCCTGAGGCTCCGCACCTTGGAAAAGCCCGCGGCCCGCAGGATCTCGAGCGCGACCAGTGAGCGAACCCCGTGGTGGCACACAGTGATGATCTCTCTGTGCCCATCCAGTTCGCCCAGTCGGGCTGGAAGTTGACCGAGAGGAAGCAAGATGGAACCATCAATCCGGCAGATGGCCCATTCGTAGGGTTCCCGCACGTCAACTAGCTGATAATCGGATTTCGTCTCCGACTCCAAGG
>JARRLJ010000569.1:0-2546 GCA_037387025.1 Gemmatimonadales bacterium | reverse complement strand
CGGCACATCCCGCCGGAGCAGGCCGCCGATTGGCTCGTACACACGATGAGGGACCCCAAGGTTCGGACCTGGGTCGCGGACGGAATCAGGATGGCGTTCGTTGCACTGCTGGACCGGCCGATCGGAAGGCCGGCGAATTGGCTGCCCGATGGAAGCGTCACCCGCATAGTAAGCGGGTTATCACCGGCCCTGTGGGATTGGACCCAACGCCAGGTCCCCATCGTGGTCGAAAAGGTCGACGTTCAGACCATGGTGGAGGAAAAGGTGCTGGGCTTCTCGCTCGAGCGAATCGAAGAAATCATCCGCCGGACAACCCAACGGGAGTTGGATCTCATCGTACGGTTGGGATACGTGTTGGGGGCGGTGGTGGGCACGGCCGCCTACGTGGTCTCGCTCTTTCTCTAGTTAGAGTCCATCCCCGGCGTTCGTCTGCGCACACTCACGCGTGGCGGGTCGTTCCAACGATCCCATTCCAGCGGTCCGAACATGAACAACACCCCTGGGATGCCTTCAACCTCCGTCAGCTCGACATCGTAACGTTCGGTGGCACTCACCCGACCCGGCCACTCGCGGTCTATCACTTGGGCAAATCGCGCCGCCGCCGTCTGGTTGTCCCACACGCTCCACCACACGATTGCCGAATCACGACCGGCCTCCAGCACTGCGTAACGGTCTCCGGCCCAGCGCAATGCGGCAGCGGCCCCAACTGTCTCGCTCCCCGTGAGCTCTGTCAAGAAGATCCGGATCTCCAGTTCACCCAAGACGTCATCGTACAGCACACCGAGGGAATCCGTGAAAGCGAGATCGACGGGCTCATCCCCCAATCGATATCTATCCGGGTGCAAGATCTGCTCTGTCGACTCGGGCATTCTCGGGCCATACGGTACCGTGTCGGGGTTGGCCCGCATGAACCAGCGCACGAACTCTGCGCCTTCGAGGTAGGGGAAGACGAGCCCTTCGCGGATCAGTCGCGGTGCCGAGCCCAGCACCGGCATCTGTGTCTGTTGCTCCTGTATCGTCTCGCGCAGCTGGGCCCATACCTCGTCGAGGGACGAAAGGCTGTTGTCCGGCAACATGTCGAGCATCGAGACTAGCGTGGCTTGTCCTTCCAGGATGGCCTGCGCCGCCACCAGGCGGTCGTTCTCCCGCTCGAGCGACAGTATCTCCGCTAAGGGCATGTGCTGGTCTTGCGGCGCGTGTACCAACTCATGACCGACCGTGAGTCTGAGGAGGCTCCTGTCCGTCCCTTCCGGTATGAACAACGTGGCCGAGTCAGGCTCGTAGTAGCCCACGACCTGCTCGTAGTAGAGTTCCGACAAAAGAGAGCGGAGGTCGAGCGTATCGGGGAGCATGCCGAGAAGTCGATAGGCAACGGACATTCGCTCCAACTCGTCGGGTGGGAGCTCGGTTTCGATTTTCGTGTCGATGTACTGCTGTATCTGCTCGCTGCTCCGCACCGCGATTCGCGGAGCCGAGTCGAACTGCAGCCCTACTACTCGCTCGATTTGCGGGATGACTTCCTCGGCAATTTCGCGGACCCGTTCCTCAGTTTGGCCTTGGCCCGGCTCGCAAGCGCAGACGCAGATCGTGACTACCGCCAGCACACCGGTGCTAGCGGTCCAATTCAAGAGTGGTTTCATGGAGGATGAAACTAATGCATGGGGTGCAGGAGAGGCAGAAAGGCAGAGTAACAGACCGGGCAATGGGCCCAGGCAAACTGGAGAAATTGACCAGTCTGACTAGTTAGATTATTGTGTACCCATGGGCAACGAATACTCCACCTACGATGCCAAGGCGCGGTTCTCTGAGATCATCCGTAAGGTGCGTGAGGGGAAGGTCGTAACCATTTCCTACCACGGTCGTCCGGTGGCGGAAATAAGGCCGATCGAGCCGCACGGCGAGGGGATCGATGACCACCTACGCCGGCTGGAAGAGCGGGGGGCCATCGTGCGGTCCAAGGAGCGCCGGGGCAGGCTCCGGCCGATAGCCCGAAAGCGCGGGGCGTTGAATCGCTTCCTGCGCGAGCGCAGCGAATGAATGTTGCCTACGTCGACACGTCCGCGCTGGTGTCGATAGCGTTTGACGAGCCGGTGGCCAAGGCGATGATTCGGCGGCTCGAGGCCTTTGATGAGATCTTCTCGTCCAATCTCCTGGAAGCGGAGCTGCTGGCGAGCCTGACTCGAGAGCAGGTACCGCTCGAGACCGATCTCCTGAGCTGGATCAGCTGGGTGTTGCCGGACCGACCGTTGACTCCCGAGTACGCCCAGGTCCTAGAGGCCGGGTACCTGCGTGGCGCGGACCTGTGGCACATGGCGTGCGCCCTCTACCTGGCAGGCGATCCCAGAGCGGTCTCGTTCGTCACACTGGACAAGCGGCAGCGAGCCGTGGCCCGCAAGCTTGGGCTGGATACGCGCGTGAGAGGCTGACGTGCGGGTTCATGAAGGACAGACGCGGCAGGGCGACGGGAGGGGCAGAAGAACCGGTAAGGGGCGGCAAGGGGCCGTAAATAGCTGTGGGGGCTCAGGTTAAGTCCCCCGGACGCGCGT
>JARRLJ010000568.1:0-4036 GCA_037387025.1 Gemmatimonadales bacterium | reverse complement strand
GTCCTTGCTGAACTCGATTCCCGCGCCGGTCGGAAGCGCGAGTAACCTGGGCTCCGAGGCTTTCTCGAAGTTGTGAACGTAGCAGAGGTCGGGCGGTGGTGGGCGCTGCCCTGCGTGCTCTTCCAGATAATGGCGAACCAGTGAGTGTTTCCCGGTTCCCGGAACACCAAGCGCAAAGATGTTGTAACCGTCGCGTCCGATACCGGCCGCGAACTGCACGGCCGCAACGGCTCGTGGTTGACCGACCGTGCCGTCGAGGTCCTCCAGTTCGGCCGTCGACTCAAAATCGAAATCATCAGGGTCGTACCTACGGCAGAGTGCTGCCGGTCCCAGCTCTTTCACGGTCGTCACCGGTACAGAAACCTCCATGAGTGTGGTTTCAACATAAGCCTCCGAAATGTATCTCTGGTCGATGCGTTTGTCCCTCAGACGGCTACCTATTCAGTTCCGTCTGCTTGGTTGGCCGTACGCTCAGTTGCGCTCTACCTTTCCTGCTGAGATCTGAGATCGTTGGTCTCCAACGAGGGCAGGTAGATGAGCCAGACTTCGGATGCCGTAGTCATTGGGGCGGGGATCATGGGCTGCAGCGTGGCATTCCACCTCGCCCAGCGTGGGCTGTCCGTCACGGTACTGGAGAAGGAGACTGTCGGAGCCGGCGGTACGGGCCGATCCTCAGCCATCATCCGGCAGCACTATTCCAACGAGCTCACCGCCAGAATGGCCCTGCACAGCCTGAGAGTCTTCCAGGAATTCGATGCCAGAGTGGGCGGCGAATGTGGCTTCCAGCAGACCGGCTGGGTGGCCATAGCGAGTGCGCGGGATCAGGCCGGACTCGAGGCGAATGTGGAGTTACAGCGTGCCTTTGGGATCAACACCGGGATGCTGTCAGTGGAACAGCTGCAGGAGATGGTACCCGGTGTTGAGACCGGCGATCTAGTGGCTGCCGCATACGAGCCGGAGAGTGGTTATGCCGATCCCCACCTGACCGTGAACGCCTATGCGGACGCGGCACGGCGCCACGGAGCCAAGATCGTGGTCGATGCCCGGGTGACGGGCGTGGTCTTCGAGGGTGACAAGGTCGTAGGCGTCGAGACCGGTAGAGGCGCGCACCAAGCGCCGATAGTGATCAACTGTGGCGGTCCGTGGGGTGCGCAAATAGCACGCATGTGCGGCGTGGAGGTACCCATTGTGTCGAGTCGAATCCAAGTTGCCGTGTTCCGCCGCCCGCAGGATTACCGCGGCCATCCAGTCGTCATGGATTTCATCAATGGGGTATACCTGCGACCCGAGACAGGGAACCTCACGCTGGTGGGGTCGATCGATCCGGCGGAAGCCGACGACATAGTGGACCCGGATCAATTCGGAGAGCACGCAGATACGGAATTCATATCGCAGATGGGGGAGCAGATGCTGCGACGCTACCCGCCCATGGAACTGAGTGAAAGTATGGGCGGATACGCCAGTCTCTACTCGGTAACACCGGACTGGCCGATCCGGAGTTCTCGACCGATTTGTTTCGCTTTTCGCGTTTCGCCGAGGGCGATCTAGTGCGAGGACCATATGAGTACAGCATCGCGGGGTGAAAGAAGAGGCGGTAAGGGACGGCAAGAGACAGGAAGCGACGGCAAGGGGCGACCATGCCTCTCGGCTCGTGCCTCTCATGCCTCCAAAGCCCATCCATGACCAATGATCGCCACGTCGTAATAGTCGGCGCGGGCGTGATCGGCGGTTGTTGCGCGTACTTCTTGGCACGCCGCGGAGCTAGCGTGACAGTGTTGGAGCGCGACGAGGTAGGTAAGGGCGCGTCGTATGGGAATGCGGGAACGATAGCACCGGGGCACGGTCCGATAAACAGACCGGGCCGGGTGAAGCAGGCCGTCAAGTCGCTGCTAGATCCCCTGAGTCCTCTCTATGTCGCGCCCCGATTCGATCCGTCGTTGATGCGCTGGCTGTGGCAATTCAGCCGTGCCTGCACACAGTCGCATCTCGACTATTGTATGAGCGCGCTAGCCCCACTGGGCCACGAGACCAGCAGGTTGTTCGACCAGCTCGTGAGCGAAGAGGATCTGGACTGCGGATACAGGCAGACCGGCTACTATGAGGTCTACCGGAGCGAGCGAGCGTTGCGGGCTGCTTCAGAAGAAGCCGCGGCCATGCGGACCCACGGATACCGTCCCCAAACGCTGAGCGGAGAGGCGACCCGTGAACGAGAGGCGGCCTTGAAGTCCGATGTGTTGGGCTCGGTGTTCTTTCCCGAAGCCGCCACGGTCGTGCCGTATCGCTTCGTGGTGGAGCTGGCAGACCGGGCCCAGCGGTACGGAGCCCAGTTCGTCAGTGGTAGCGATGTTACCTCGGTGGACGTCGGCAACGGACGCATAGTGGCGGTCCAGACGGCGCGCCGAGAACGTCATCAATGTGACGCCGTTGTGCTGGCAACCGGGGTGTACGGATCCAGGCTGTTTGAGAGACTCGGGTTTCAGGTGCCACTTCAAGCGGCCAAGGGATACCATCGGGACCGCGATCCAGCCGATGGAGCCACCCCCAGCCTCGGCAATACGTGCATGCTGGGCGAGAAATCAGTGTTCTGCACGCCGATGGGTGGGTTCCTGCGGCTTGCCGGTACCTTGGAGTTCTCCGGTATCAACGATCACATGAGAAGGCCGCGTCTCGAGCAGCTCACCAATGCCGCCAAGCTGTACGTCGATGGACTGGACGATGCAGAACCGATTTCTGAGTGGTGCGGCCTCAGGCCTTGCATCTCGGACGGACTGCCGGTAATCGGTCCGGTACCAGGGGTGGAAGGTCTCTTTCTATCTACGGGTCACGGAATGCTCGGACTCACCCTCGGTCCCGTTACGGGAAGGATGATCGCGGAACTCCTGATGGAAGGGAAATCCGAACTCGACGCAATTCCGTTTCGCATAGACCGCTTCTGAATGAGCTCAGGCCAGACGGGCTTCTCCCTCATCGGCTTCGGGAGTGGAGAAGCCGGCGGACGAGCGGATCTGCTTGACCAGGTCGTGCAACCGGTTTTCCATAGCCTCTAGGTCCTTGACCGCTTCGTCTTTGGTTCGGAAGCCGCGCTCGGCTCCGGCCGCCGCCCAATTGAGCCGGCGTACTTCTTCGAGGAACTGGTCTACCACACCGCGAAGTTTGACGTAGCGGCGTCGCTTGTAGCCCTTACTCAGTGACTGTGCGATTCTGGAGACGACCCCTAGTCTGGCTGCCAGCCACATCATCATCGCCAATAGCAGCAGTGCCAACCCCAGTCTGGTGGTGGGAGCAGTTACGAAGTAGATGACCGTGGCATTTGCCACGAGTGCCACGGCGAGAGCGCTGGCTAGTAGTATGGCTTGTCCAGTGTGACGTGGTTCTGGCATGATCTTGCCCCGTCCGAGTCCCCTGCAGGTGATGGCTCCACAGCGAGCACCGCTAACCTAGGAAAAACCTGTCGGCTGTGCCAGGCTTCGGATTCGACGCCCTTTGGGCAGCGAATGTCCCAAGAACGTACCCCAGTGTCCCAAAAACGCCGTTGTCAGCAGTCTTCGGGACAGCTACGCTGTGCCTGAGCGTGAGGCGACAGTGTGACGATACTATCGCGAGGGGCAATGGTTTGTGACCGCCAACACAAATAGACCAGCCTGGAAGGTGCAAATTGTGGCCACCAGCAGTGAGATCATCGAGGTCTTGCGCACTGTCCAGCAGGGCCGGGTCTATCACTGCGTTGCTTCTTGTTGATATGAAACGACACCCGCGCGGGTTCACCCTGCTCGAGATGCTTCTGGTGCTGACCATAATCGGTGCGGTCACCGCCATTGCAATGCCCCGTGTCAAGAACGGGATGGTTTCGGAATCGGTCCGCGCCGCCAGGCGCGCCGTGGTAACTCACCTGTCCAGGGCCAGAGGGGTGGCCTCCAGCAGAGGCTGCCGAGCGGTGGTGCACGTGGTGGCAGGAGCGAGCTCCCGGGTGTGGGTTACCACCTGTGGTCCGACCGGCACGGGTGTGGACACTCTGGGTGCCGTCGAACAAGTGGGA
>JARRLJ010000567.1:0-2550 GCA_037387025.1 Gemmatimonadales bacterium | reverse complement strand
GGCCCTGCGACGGGGCGGAATGTTCTGGAGACTGATGCCAAAGACCGGAGGCGAGCCCACCGTTCTCGACACAAAGTTCCTGCAGCTCTGGCAGCGCCAGTCCGATGACTCCTGGAGGATCTTTCGAGGGATCTGGAACGACAACAAGTCGCCGGGCTAGTGACAGCGTGAAGGACGATAGCCAGCTCGCCCCGATTCCACCCGAGACCGTGGTAGGCCACGTCCACCTGAAGGTGACGCACTTAGAACGCGCGGTCCACTTCTATTCCGAAGTCTTGGGATTCGACGTGATGCAGCGGATGGGAGACTCGGCGGCTTTCCTGAGCGCCGGTGGCTACCACCATCACGTCGGCCTGAACACGTGGGAGTCGGCAGGCGGCCCGCCGGCGTCACGGGGGTCGGCAGGGCTCTATCACGTCGCGTTCCGCTACCCGAATCGTCGTTCCCTGGCCGACGCCCTACGCCGGCTGCAAGCCTTGTCGGTCACGCTCGAGGGCGCCGCAGACCACGGGGTGAGTGAAGCGCTGTACCTGCGAGATCCTGATGGCAACGGCGTCGAGTTGTACTGGGATCGTCCCGAGTCTGAGTGGCCCCGGGACTCAAGCGGCGCCCTTCAGATGGTCACGAGGCCATTGAATATTCAGAACCTGCTTGCTACGGACTAAGGCTGGTGTTGTAGATGGCAGAGCACGATGGTGACCGACAGGAGCGGCAGGAGGGAGGGGCGGCGGTTTGGGCCGCCGTGGACGATTACGTCGTCCGTGTCTTCCATCCGAAGGATCCGGTGCTCGACCGGGCCTTGGAGCGCGCCGCTGATGCGGGCCTCCCCAACATCCAGGTCTCGCCGCCCCAGGGAGCCCTCCTAGGGCTGATCGCGCGCGCCGTTCGAGCGCAGCGGATTCTGGAGATCGGGACCCTGGGAGGCTACAGCACCATCTTTCTCGCCCGCGCGATTCCTCCGGGCGGCCGCGTCGTTACTCTCGAGGTGGACCCCACTCACGCGGCGGTGGCTCGGACGAACATCGCGGACGCTGCTTTATCGGATCGAGTGGAAATCTTGGAGGGAGACGCTCAGCAGACCTTGGCTGGCCTCCTGCGCGACGGGATCCAGCCGTTCGACTTCGTCTTCATCGACGCCGACAAGCCATCGTACGTCTACTACCTCGAAGCCGTCCTTCCATTGTGCCGTGTGGGCACGGTTATCGTGGCGGACAACGTTGTTCGGGATGGCAAAATCTTGGACCCCGGATCGGAGGATCCCAACGTGCAGGGGGTGCTCAGGTTCAACGCTCGCCTCGCGGCGGAGCCCTCCCTCGACGCTACCGTGATCCAGACCGTGGGGACCAAGGGGCACGACGGCCTAGCGATCGCCGTGGTTCGTTCGAAAGGCGGCGGGTCGTAACGCGGATCGTGTCCCCGCGGGACGGTTGGTGGTACTAAAGCCGTCCCCTAACCAGAAGGGTACGTTTACGAAAGCGATGAAGACTATACCGCGCCCGAACCTAGGAGCCATATGATGTCAGCACCGATTGTCTTCTTTGATATTGCCGGGCCTGATTCCAAGGCGCTGCGAAGATTCTATTCGAGTCTGTTCGGGTGGGCCCCAGAAAGCGCGGGACCGTTCCACGTCAATGTTGAAGCTCCTCTCATGGGCGCGTTTAGGCAGGACCCAGCGGAGAAGCGATTGTACATCGGCGTCACCGACGTGACGACGAAACTGCGGGAAATAGAGGCGAACGGCGGGTCTATCGACGTACCGCGATTCGAGGTGCCGGGGGTAGTCATTCTGGGTCTCTTCAGGGATCCGGCCGGTAATCCAATGGGTCTCGTTGAGCTCGAAGGAGGAAAGCCCAAGATCCCATAGCGGGGAGGCCGTTACCGCCCCTTACCGTCTGTTCCCGTCTCTTGTATGACCGACGCCCCACTGCGTTGACCGATGCTCGTGTGATTCCTGCGAGGCCCGCCAACTCGGACTGTATCGTCCTTCATGCCGCGATGCACCTCGACACTGTTCTCCGGGGCGTCTGCTACGCAACCCCTCAATGTTGACAGGTGTCTAATCGGCGCACCCATTCCTTTTTCGGTGAGCCGTGGCCATGAAGACCACATGTCTCTGCGACACCCTCTGGCAAGATTATGCTCGGCGGTTGCTGTGCCTAGGCCCTGTGCTATCACTCCTGGGAGCCGCAACACCCAGCCCCGTAATCGACCAGACGCGAGAGGAGCCGGTAATCGCAGTGGAGAACGGCCGGTGGTTCAACGGCTCGGGCTTTGACGCCGAGACATTCTACATCCAATCCGGTCTACTGGAGTCCGTCCGGCCATCGCGCGTGGACTCCGTCCTGGACCTAGAGGGGCGCTATGTAATCCCACCGCTGGGAGATGCACACACGCACAATCTCGATGGCGAGTTCGGATTGACAGCCGTGCGGGACGCCTACCTGGCGGAGGGGACCTTCTACGTCCAAGTGCTCACGAACACGACGACGGGCGCAGCACGGGTGCGGTCCCAGTTCGATGGACAATGCTCGCTCGATGTGGTCTACGCCA
>JARRLJ010000566.1:0-3337 GCA_037387025.1 Gemmatimonadales bacterium | reverse complement strand
GGATAGCGCGGATGGGCTCAAAATGCGCGGGGTGGTCACCGCCGTAGAGCACATAAGCCTGGGCCATCGGGTAGTCTTCGAGCAAGGCTCGCAGACCCCGCAGGTCGTGTCCCGACAGTCGGCGCTTGCGCTTCACCTCAAACGCAACAATGCCTCGCGGCCCGTACAGCACGAAATCGACCTCCATGCCGCCAGCCGTTCGCCAGTAGTACACATTGTAGTCGAGCCCCAAGTTCTGACTCGTTGCACGCAGTTCTTGAAATACCAGGGTCTCCAAGGCAGCACCGTCGATCTCTTCAGGCGCATCCAGCGGACCGCGTGGACGAACGGTTCGGTAGACACCAGCGTCGAAGAAATAGAACTTCGGGTGGGCCGTCAGGCGTCGCTTCGCGCGCTTGTGAAACACGGGCACGCGGATGCCGATGAGCAAGTCTTCCAGGATCTGGAAGTAGCTTTCCGCGACCTTGCGGTGAACCGAGGATTCGCGAGCCACCACCGAGATGTTCAAAGGCTGCGCTTGAGAGAAGCTAGCCGCCTCGAGAAAGCGGGCGAAGGCTCCGGCCTGTCGAGTGAGCCCCTCTGCGACGACTTCCTCGCGGAGATAAGTCTGCACATAGGTCGCAAGGTAGTCGTCAGGCACCACGTTCTTGGCGGGGTCGTGGATGGTTGGCAGCATGCCGTACTGCAGGGCGGTCGCCAGAGAGAAGTCCTGGCCGAGTTCCGCTGCGGTGAAGGGGAAGAGCTGATGACTGATCGCCCTACCGGCCAGCAGGTTGCTGCCGCCGCGCCGCAGCTTGCGGGGGCTGCTGCCCGTCATCACAAACACGAGACCAGCCGATTCGATTAGCCGGTGGACCTCGTCGAGCAGTGCAGGCGCACGTTGTATCTCGTCGATGACCACTGGATGGCGATAGTCCAGGGGAATCCGGTTGGCCAGGCGCTGCGGATCGGCCAGCAACTCCCCGCTCGTCCGCGCCTCCAGGAGATCGATGTATACGCTGTCGGGCAGCCTATGGCGTAGCCAGAAGGTCTTTCCGGTGCCACGTGCCCCGAACAGAAAGCAGCTGGTGGAGAGGTCAATTACCTTCTGTCTGGAGTACACAACTCCAATATAGGCTCATTATTGGAGTCGTCAACGCCAGAATGGACATTATTGGGGCGATGGACATGAGAGATGCTGGGTGGTAGGGCGGTGCGGCGGTGGCCCGTGGGTCTGCGGCGTGATCTCAAATCGCTCTGTACTCCACTCCGCTCCGCGTGCCGGTATCTCTTTCCGCGCGCTGCGGTTCGCACGCCCGGTGAGTTGACAACTGCTGCCACCGCTCACCGACGCGCGCTTCGAGAGTCACCGGCACGCTCCGCTAATGTCTGAGCGTCCCGCACTCTGCAACTTCTGCGATCCCGTAGCGGCCCTGATGTTTTCCGCGTTCATCGGCCCGTTTCCGCGTCAATCCGCGGCCCTACGGCCCTACGGCCCTACGGCCCTACCCTTTAGGCTGCATGAACTCCTGAAACTCCGGGTCGTCCTGTAGGAACTCGAAGTCGATGCCGCGGTGCACCACCAGATAACGATCCGCCGGCGGTCCCATGTCAAGATTCTGCTGCAGCAATGTTATCGCCTCATCCTGTTTCCCCAGTACTGCCGCGATCCTGGCGCGGAAACTCGTGTTATGCTTGTTGAACAGCCCCCCAGAGGATCGCAGGGAGTCCATTTCCACATCGAGTGGGGACCGAGCCTGCTGGTCCCACCTTATACCTTCGATTACACTGGCACGGCCCACTACTAGTAGGCATGGAAATCAAGCAGCTGAGGGCCCCGGGCGTCTTGCGGCGCTCGGGGTCGGCCGCTGATTGACGCGGAAACCAGCGAATTCACGCGGAAGGAAGAAGTGGGACAAAGGAAGACTCGAAACGCGTCCTCTCAAATGGGCTTGAACAACTCGTCCAGATCCAAGACGAACGCCTCGTTCACTCCCTCCGGCTTCCACTCCACGCGCTCGCGTTCAACCTTGGGAAACTGATCTTCCGGAGTCCATACTTCCACCAGCTTCTGGTCGGGGTCGACGATCCAGTAGAGTGGAATGCCTACTTCCTGGTATAGTCGCCGCGCGTGGTCCGACGCGGCCGAGCGTCTGCCTGGAATACGAGTCGCGCAGGGGGAGTCTCCGTCCGCTTTCATCAGCGCCCCATCGCACATGCTGGTGGGTTCAATCAGCCAATTGAGACTCTGCCCAGGCCACAACCTTCATCTCTGGCCCGTGCCAGATTGCTGCGGACACGCCGCATCCATTCCTTGGGATCCGTCGAATCGGGCGTCTCAGGCGGCATAGATTTCCTTGCCCTCGTTCAAAGCAGGCGTCACGACCGTTCCTACCTTTCCGCTCAGGTAGGCGATGTCCTCCGGTGTGACAACCACGATATCTACTGCCGCATCAATCCCGTACATCTCCAGGTGGAGCTTCTGCGCAAGCCTCCGGCGATGCTCCACATCTGCCTTCACCACCAGCAGGTCTATATCACCGTCGGGGCTCCACTCCCCCCGAGCCGCCGAACCAAAGAGGATAATGGAGTCCGGGTCCGCAACTTTCACAATGCGACGCACGATCTCGTCTAACACCGCGCGCTCCGGCATCTTCAATGCGGCTGAGCCTGTTTGGTGGCTGTCCGTATCGGTCATCGTACGCACCCTTCGGAGATCTTGCAGAGGCGAGCAACAGTTCCATTCCACGTCATTCTGCAAAGTACTTGTACTCTCCCAGTTGAGCCAAATTCGAAAACTGCGCGAATCGAGATATCGAGACAGCTTTAGCCCAGAGCTGCGCAAGCTACGTCGAGGTCGCAGCATGGATCCGCCCGTGGGGATTTGTCCTTCAGGAACAGCCCACCCAACCTCAAATGGGCTTGAACAACTCGTCCAGATCCAACGCGAACGCCTCCTCCACTCCCTCCGGCGTCCACTCCACGCGCTCGCGTTCAACCTTCGGAAATTGATCCTCCGGAGTCCACACTTCCACTAGCTTCTGGTCGGGGTCGACGATCCAGTAGAGTGGAATGTCCACTTCCTGATACAAGCGCCGCTTCGTGTGGCGGTCGTAGCGCGCCGTCGTCGGGCTCAGAATCTCGACGGTCAGTAGCAGCCGTTTCATCTTGGTCCAGTCCATGGTACGCGCTTGCTCTATTTCCACGACGAAGAGGTCTGGCTGAACCAAGATGTCCGTTGCCCAGGAGATGTCCGCCGGCGAATGGAACGGAAATCCAACCGTATGCTCTTCTAGGTACCGATCCAGCCGGCTACCGACTCGCTGAACAATCACCTGATGCCACGCCCGCGGCGCGG
>JARRLJ010000565.1:0-4719 GCA_037387025.1 Gemmatimonadales bacterium | reverse complement strand
TTGACGGCACCGATCCGGCAGGCGGTCGCAGGTATCGATGGCGACTTGCCGTTCTACTATCCGGAGACCTTGGCGCACCGTGTCTCCGAGTCATTGGTCACGCGCCGATCACCCATGGTGCTCCTCGCGGGGTTCGCGGGAGTGGCCCTGCTGCTCGCAGCAGTCGGGATCTACGGGATCCTGGCATACTCGGTAACGCAACGCACCCGCGAGCTCGGTATCCGCATGGCGCTGGGAAGCAGCCCCGCCGAGGTCTCGCGCTTGGTGGTGTTCCAGGGCGTGAGGGTGTTGGGGCTCGGCCTCGTGATCGGGCTCGGCGGCAGCGTTCTCCTGGTGCGGCTAATCCGATCCCTGTTGTACGGGGTCCAACCCACCGAACCCACGGTTCTCATCACTGTGGCTGCCACGTTGACGACGGTGGGCGTTGCTGCTTGCCTGTTGCCGGCGCGGCGTGCAACGCGAATCGATCCGACGGTAGCGCTGAATACGGAGTAGGGGGGCGGTAGAGCCTGCACGGCAGTGCGAACTTTCGGGCACTGTAACTTTTCGTAAGTTGTGGCGGTCTCAATGCAAGATGGTTGTGGTCCGGGCCATCCGGCGCGGCCCCATTGCCAGTAATTGTTGTCAAACTACGATGAAGGGATTCGCCGTTATGGTATCGACCGTTGCCAGCCGGTATGCACTCGCGTATGCGATGCTTGCGGTCGTGGCATGCAATGAAGGTCCCAACAATGGGCGAACGGCCGTGCGGGCCGACGCTGCCGACACCTCAAGCGCAGAGGAATCAATGAGCCAAGCCGAACAAGACCGTCGGGTGGATTACATAGAGTTCACCGCCACAGACATCGAGCGGACTAAGCAGTTCTACTCAGAGGTGTTCGGTTGGGAGTTCACCGACTACGGTCCCGACTACTCCAGCTTCAGCGATGGGCGGTTGGCGGGCGGTTTCACTGTGGCGGCGGAAGTATCGGCTGGCGGGCCACTGGTCGTGCTCTACTCAACGAACTTGGAGGAGATCGCAACCCGGATCCGTGATAACGGGGGTCAGATCGTCCGGGAGATATTCGAGTTTCCCGGCGGCAGACTGTTTCACTTCACCGATCCGAGCGGAAACGAGCTAGCCGTCTGGTCCGATCGGTGATGTCGCGACGGACGTAGCACCGGCCTAGCGGAGGATAAGCACT
This sequence comes from Gemmatimonadales bacterium, assembly GCA_037387025.1. Taxonomy (GTDB): domain Bacteria; phylum Gemmatimonadota; class Gemmatimonadetes; order Gemmatimonadales; family GWC2-71-9. Next base: position 3,535 of record JARRLJ010000565.1, on the reverse strand, counting down.
ACAGTCACTGACGGTTGATTGCGCGCACCTCGATCGTTCCGCCGTATCCTACGTGCGGATGACCGCGCGCCAGCGCCACGGCTTCATCGTAATCCCGGGCCCTGACCAGGAAGAATCCCTCGATCGTTGCCCGCTCGCGCTCTTCCGGCGAGCGTGGAACGTCGCTGACCCAGGCGGTCCTTGTCGCGAGCTCATCGGCGGACACTAGGCGGCCCTCCGCTGCCAGGTCGCGAGCCCACTGGCCGTACTCTACCACGAGCTGGTCGTTGGGCGGTGCTTGCTCCATTCCGGTTGCACGTATCAGGAGCATGAACTCGGGATTTTCCGAAGCGATCGCAGGAGCAAGACCCACGTCACCCTCACCGCCTCCGAGTAACACCTGTCCACCAACCGTTCCCGCGGCCACCAGCAGCACAGCCGCCGCGGCTTGCAGTGCTCTCGTTCGCCAAGCGGCTGGACGCCGCCGCTCGAGTCGGCGCCCGAATCGCACCGCCAACTCGGAACTCGGTGCCGGAACTCCGGTAGATGCGTCGTGCCATAGCTCACGCAATCGCCGCGCCTCCTCGGCGCACGCGATACACGATTTCAGGTGCGCGTCCAGTTCTCCCGCCGTAGCCGTGTCCAGTTCGTCCATTAGAGAATCGATGACGCGGTCGGTCGCAGACTCACATTTCATAGGTTAGACTCCAGGTCGTGCACGATGCGCCGCAGTTCTTTCATCGCCCGATGCGCTCGCGCCTTTACGTTCCCCACAGAGATGTCGCACACCTCAGCAATCTCTTGGTACCGCAGGTTCTCAAACCGACTGAGCACCAGCACTTCCCGTTTATCGGGCGAGAGACGCGACAGCGCAACGTGGATCAGCTCGCGACGCTCGTTGTCGCAATCCGGTTGCTGCGTTGCGGAGTCGGTGCTGCCGGCGAGCAACTCCACGTTGCGCTCGTCCCGTCGCCGGCCGCTGATGTGATCGAGGCAACGGTTGCGAACGAGGCGATAGAGCCAAGTGGTGAACTTCGAGCGACCGTCGAAGCTCCCCCCGAAGCGCAGGATTCGCAGGAAGCTCTCCTGGGTGAGATCTTCCGCCGTGGCCGAATCACCTGTCAGTCGCAAGCACAAGGCGTACACGTGCCGGTAATGGCGACTGAACAGCGTACCGAGCGCGTCTAGGTCGCCGGCCCCCACCCGTCGTATCAGTTCGTGATCGCTCGGCGACGACACGCCCGTCCCTCCCTGCATGTGTGACTCACACTCATAACCGCACGTTGTTGAGACTGCATTCAGATCGCGAAGGTTACACCAGTTCCAGCCCTTCGTGGTGGTGATCGCTACCGCACCTGGCTTCGGGCAGGTGGCACCAACCGATTACGTGCGCCTATCTGAGAGGCGCGAGATAGCGCTGGCGCGCAGTGCCGCACCGGTCGCGGTAACACGCGACGCCACCGTGTGGGTACTTCGCGACGGCAAGTACGAGGTAGCCGTCCCCGGCAGTAACGGCAACGAGTGTTTCGTAGCGCGCAGCCAGCCGCGGAGCCTCGAGCCGATCTGCTACGACCGAGAGGGCGCCGCCACGGTTCTCCACTGGGAGTTGGAACACTTCGCGTTACGAACGGCGGGACAGTCAGCAGAGGAGATCGAAGCGGCGTTGGCCGAGGCAATCGGGTCGGGCCGCATTTCGATACCCAGCCGACCCGCGATGTCATACATGATGTCCTCCGGACAGCATCTGTTCGATCCGGAATCGGGCCGGGACGCCGGGAACTGGCGGCCTCACGTAATGATCTACGTCCCGTACGCACCTCATAGTCGTGGTGCCGGAATTTGTCGATCCGGTGGATGAGAACTGAACTGGCCGCGAGCAGGCGACCGGCCACTGCCGACCCGTGCCGTTCTCCGAGCGGGTGGTGCAGTTAGCGATGTGACGCTCCAGAGTCCCCGTGCATCTGTCGAGACAGGAATCCTCGATCCCACTCACCGGGAACCACAGGAGGATACGTCATGTGCAACTGGTGCAGATCTACACTACTTGGACTGTTGCCGATCGCCTGTGTGGCGGACACGACCTCGACCACATTCGATACGCGTGACAGCTCGGGGGTCGTCATTGTCGAGAATCGGGGAACGATTTGGCAGGACGGTCCCGCCTGGGTGTTGGCACCGAGCCCTAGCGTCGACATCGGTGCCATGAGCGGCTCGCCCGAGTACGAGCTGTTTCAAGCGAACAGTGCAGTCCGGCTCGCGAACGGCCAGATCGTCGTTGCAAACTCTGGAAGCGCGGAACTGCGGTTCTACGACAGAGCGGGAACGCACATCCGGAGTGTCGGAGGGCGCGGCAGCGGACCGGGCGAGTTCGAGAACCTGCTTTGGGTGCGCAAGTGCGATGGTGATTCCCTTCTGGTGTGGGACCTGCGTCTCCGGCGTGGGTCGGTCTTCGACATTACGGGAGAGTACCAGCGAAGCTTCACCCTGCCCGCAGAAGCCTCCTACATCCCCTTCATTTCATTCAAGAACGGCACCCTCCTCGCACAACAGGCCAGCCAATGGATGGATCAGGAGTGGTCCGACGGTGTGCAGCGTCCAGCGATCTCTATCTTGCGCTTCAGCCCTGATGGAGAGCAGTTGACAGACATTGGTGCGTTTCCCGCTGACGAGTATTGGGGTTCGAATGACGGCGAGCATCCCCATCGCTGGCGGCGGGCGTTCGGGAGACGTATGGCGGTGGCGGTCTCGGATTCGCTCATCTGGATCGGAACGGCAGACGACTTCTCAATCGATGCCTATGACCCTGACGGCACACTAGTACGACGCGTTCGGGTCCCCATGTATGAGACGCGAGCGGTGCGCGAGGACCATCTCGCGGTTTGGGTCCAGGACGCGATGGCGACCTTGGAAGCCAGCATGGCGGAGCACATGCGACCGTTCTTTGAAGGTGTCCGGCCTCCCGACCGGCTGCCGCCGTACGAGCGGATCCTGGTTGACAGCGAGGGATACGTTTGGACAGAGCACTACGTGCTGCCCAGCGACGAGCACCGCACGCTCAGCGTGTTCCGTGAGGACGGGAGCATGCTGGGCGACGTAAACGTTCCGGCAGGCTTCCGGGTGCTGGAGATCGGCCGCGACTACATGCTGGGCCGCCTACTCGACGAGCTGGAGGTCGAGCACATACAACTCTATCGCCTGGCGAGGGGGCAGCCCAGACCCAGGAGCTGAAGCACCGTCTTACTCTGCGAAGCCAAGCATCGTGGCGTTGCACCATGCGGATCGTTGCCCTGAGGAACGCTTCTCCCTGTCGCTTTTCTGCAAGACCCAGGGGCCCTCGACCAGTACCATTCTTCTTCAATCCATAGCGCCGTTTGGATCCCCCGCCGGGGCGCCTTGCCGAGCAACCTGAACGACAGGGAGGGCAAATGCGCGGTACCATCGTTTTGGCCTTTACACTGCTCGCTACAGCGACGAGGTGACTGTGTTCTTGAACGGACGCCCGCTCTACTCCGGCGTGAACCGGTGGGAGGGGCGCTACCCCGGCTACCTGGCACCG
>JARRLJ010000564.1:0-3265 GCA_037387025.1 Gemmatimonadales bacterium | reverse complement strand
CCTCGATCTTGGCGCGACGTCGACCGAGTTCCTGCTGCCGCGGCTCTTTTCCTCGATCGCCAATCACCTCGCCCGGTGGCGAATCAAACACGAGCGGTCCTTCGCCCAACGACTCGCGCTGGGCCAGGTATCGTGCGAGCAGCTCGCGGGCATTGCTCACAGCAGCTCTTCCACAGCGTCCAGCAACCGCTCGGCGACCTCGCGCTTGGACATGAGCGGCAAATCGGTCGCATCAGTTCTGGTAACAAACGTCGTTCGGTTCGTCTCGCTCTCGAAACCCGCCTCAGCATCTCGCGCCGAGTTGAGCACTATCATGTCCAATTGCTTGTCTTCCAGTTTCGACCGGGCGCGCTCGACGTCTTTGTCAGCCTCCAGCGCGAAACCGATGACAACGGTACCGGGGCGACGGACGTTCACTGTGCTCCCAAGCACATCGATCGTCGGGTTTAGTGTTAGGGTGATCGGCCCACCCGTTCTGGGAAGCTTCGTTTGGGCAGATTCGCCGGGCATGTAGTCGGCTGGCGCTGCGGCCATTACCACAACGTCGCTCTCGGGCAGCGCGCTGGTCATCGACTCTAGTAATTGCTGGGTTGTCTCGACCCGGTTCACCAGCACTCCGTGCGGCAGGGTGAGCTGGGTTGGTCCGGTTACGAGCGTGACGGCCGCGCCCCTGGCGAACGCCGCGGCTGCAACTGCTAGACCCATCCGAGCGGAGGTTATCTGTGCGGTACTCGTAATGCTTGGCCTTGGCACCCGCTTGGCTACTATTCCTCTGATCATTACTATGAGGTAACCAGCACTCGCTTACCGCAAAGAGCACTGCCGGCCGAACGCAACTGACGCTCCACGTGCGCGAATATCTCTTCCGGTTCCACCATTCTGCCGGGGCGCTCGCTAGGCCCCTCAGCAAGCGGACCCTTGGCCGGCCCCACAAACGACCATCCCCGTGCCCGCAGTGTCTCGATGTTCGCCACGGTCACTGGGTGGGCATACATGTTGTCGTTCATCGCGGGAGCCGCCAAAACCGGGACCTCTGCCGCGAGCAGAATCGCGGTCAGCAGGTCATCGGCTATCCCCGCGGCTGCCCGAGCAAGGAGGTTGGCTGTGGCAGGAGCGATTACGATCAGGTCGGGATCTCGTCCCAGGTGGATATGGGCGAGCGCCTGGTCCCGTTGCCACAATGAGGTCAACACCGGGCGCCCGCTCAGTGCTTCAAATGTTACCGGCCGTACAAACTCCGTAGCAGACGCCGTCATCACCACATCCACTACGGCACCTGCATCCGTTAGCTGCCGGACTATGCTGCATGCCTTGTAACTAGCGATGCCGCCCGACACCCCAAGCAGGACGGGCCGGCCGACGATCACGTTTCCGGGCGCCTCCGGCGAACCAGTCGGTAAGTCAGGCGGCCCGTGGCAAGCTCCTCGAGGGCCCGCGTCGTCAGCTTCTTCTCGAGATCTACCGACCTATCCCTGGGGAATTCGTTTACATAGCGCGCGAACTTGGCGGCAACGAGCACACCCAGGTACTTGTTGCCGGCCCGCTGTGCCACATCGCTCGGTGTGATTATCTCCATTTAGTCTCCCGACTCTGGCGCCATCCCGTCGATAATGCCCTCCAGGTCCTGGCGCAGTTCTTTGAGGCTATCGCTCAAACCTGAGATCCTGGCCGATCGCCGCGACTCAGAATCTATGATAGCAGCAACTTCTGATACCACCTGCGTCCGATCTTCGTTCACCAATATGTAATCGTAGTTGGGCGCCGCTTCGAATTCCCTGATTGCGCGACGCATGCGCTCGCGCAATCCCTCGGTATCGAGCGAGCTATCCCGCGCCAACAAACGCTCCAACAACGTTGTAGCAGATGGCGGCACGATAAAGATGCTCACCACGTCCTCGCGACGGTCACGAATCTGTTTCGCACCCTGAACCTCGATATCGAGAATCGCGTGACGCCCGGAGGCCATGATCCGATTCACCTCCGACTCCAACGTGCCATAGTAGGCGCCGCCGTATTCAGCCCACTCCAGAAACTCGCCCGCGTCGCGCCGCTTCGAGAACTCCTTGCGTGAGAAGTAGTGGTAATCTACGCCGTCTTCTTCTCCGGGACGCGGCTCGCGAGTCGTGGCGGAGACACTGTAGCCGAGGTCTTCGCGGGCTGACACGAGTGCCCTGGCTATTGTCGTCTTGCCTCCCCCTGACGGTGAAGAAAGAAGTAAGATAAACGGCGTCACTCTACGTTCTCGATTTGCTCCCTGAACTTCTCTACGCAACCCTTCATCGCAATAACCGCCTGAGCGATGGTTGCATCATTAGCCTTGGACCCGATGGTATTTATCTCGCGCAGCATCTCCTGACCAATGAACGCCAACTTGCGTCCAGCCGGTTCTCCCGATTCGAGTGTCGCTTTACTGGCACCTATGTGGGCACGCAGCCTGACAATTTCCTCAGTGATGTCGAGCTTGTCTGCCAGGATCGCTATCTCCTGACACAATCTGTCTTCATCTATCTGATGACCGTCCATCAGTTCCGATATTGACCGGCGCAGTCGGTCGCGCTCACCGTTCAGACGTTCGGGGGCTCGCTCTTCTACCTTGGACAACTCTCGCCCCAGCTCATCGAGTAGACCCCCCAATTCTACAGCGAGCGTCTGACCCTCCCGTTCCCGCATCGCCAAGAGCGCTTCCACCGCGTTGTCGACCACCTGAATAAACTCGCCCGAATCGACCTGCATCTGCTCGGCGGTCTGCCCAGTGAACACCTCGGGTTGCCGCGCCACGAAACCCAGATCTATTTCACCCGGCAAGTCGAGACCCTGCTTCAGTTCAGACAACGCCTCGACTACCTCTCTGGCTCGCTCCAGATTCACACGGGACGACGCTTCCCGCTGCGGAGCCTCGATCCACCGCGCAGTCAGCGTTACATGCCCGCGCGAAATCCTTTCCCTCATCCGGTTACGCAGATCCAGATCGAGCGATTGCAGCGGTGTGCACAACTTGAGGTTCGCGGCGAAGTGCCGATGATTCACGCTGCGGATCTCCACCTGGATTCGCCCGCCGCTCAGCGGGCCGTCGGCCGATCCGTAGCCTGTCATCGATCTCAGCACCGGCTCCCCCCGGTTATCGTGGTCATGGAAAACTGTGAAAACTAGTTAGGAGACGGTCAGCTATCTACCCATGTACACTGCTGCCACATCTAGTTCAGGAATTGCCACTTGATTCCGAACGACTGCACGCTGGTGGGATAGGTCAATCCCGGGACGTATG
>JARRLJ010000563.1:0-2565 GCA_037387025.1 Gemmatimonadales bacterium | reverse complement strand
CTTGCACACATGAAAGATCCACAAAGGTGTGTTCCGGCGTGCCGGACCGTCCACCTCTCGCTCGCGGCTATCGCGACGCTCAGCGCCTGCAGCCCTGCTCCACAGTGGTACAGGGGCAATCTCCACACCCACTCCTACTGGAGCGACGGGAACCAGTTTCCTGAAGTGATCCTCCAAGGATACCGCGACCGAGGCTACGATTTCGTGGCCATCTCGGATCACAACGTGCTTGCCCAAACGGAGCGTTGGGCTACCGTCAGCACCATCCCTAATGGCGAATCGTCACTAGCGGAATACCAACGAATGTTTGGCGACGAGTGGGTGGAGACGCGCGAAGACGAAGCCGGTCTGCTCCAGGTTCGCCTCAAGCGGTTCGACGAGTATGCCGGCCGAGTCTCGGAGCCAGGCGTATTTGAAGTCCTGCAATCTGAAGAGATATCGGATCAGTTCGAGTCGAGGCCTCTCCACGTCAATGCCACCAACATCGCCGAACTCATCCCGCCGCAAGGCGGGTCGAGTGTCGCTGACGTGCTCCAGCGTGACATAGATGCCGTTCTGGAACAACGCCGTGATACGGAACAGCCGATGTTCCCTCACGTGAACCATCCGAACTATGGGTGGGCGGTCACCGCCGAGGATCTCATGGACTTGGCCGGTGAACGGTTCTTCGAGGTCTACAACGGGCACCCCCTCGTGTACAACGAGGGCGATTCCCTCCGACCTTCCACGGAGCGCATCTGGGACATCGTGCTGACACACCGCCTCACGAGCGGATTGGACGTCGTCTACGGCCTCGCCGTGGATGACGCCCACCACTACGAACTAATGGATTCGACACGTGCCAATCCAGCCCGCGGCTGGGTCTTGGTGCGCGCAGAGGCGCTGACGCCGGATGCCATCATCATCTCGATGGAGGCGGGAGACTTCTACGCATCTACGGGGGTTGTGCTCGCCGACATCGTATCGTCCGCAACCGGACTCGCCGTACACATCGCGGGCGAACCCGGCGTGACATACGTGACGCAGTTCGTAGGAACGCGTGTGGGCTTCGACGACAGCGTGCAACAGGTACCGGACGTGGACGGCCTACCGGTCACGCACCTGTACAGCCGCGACATCGGGACGGTGTTGTCAGAGCAAACCGGCCTCGATCCGGCATACACCTTTGCGGGCGACGAGATCTACGTACGCGCGCGTGTCACGTCATCGAAGGCGGTGGAGAATCCGGTGCACACCGGGGATGTCGCAATGGCGTGGGTGCAGCCGGTGGTGGTGGCGACCGGGGGCCGCTGAGTGAGTTGCATCCGTTTGGCACTGACGCAGACCGGTCCGCATGACGGGTCTATCGATCCAGAGAGAGGTACGCACCATGTCGGTCCTTAGATCGTGCCGGGCCGTCAGTGTTGTCTTGCTGCTGACGGCAACAGGTTGTGCCAAGGAGCCGTCGAGTGTCCTTGATGAGGAATGGCCGCGACGGGTCCTGATAACCAATGACGACGGCATCGACTCTCAACCCACTCTCGAGCTAGCGCGGGCCTTTTCGCAGTCGGCGGAGACTTTTCTCGTTGCGCCGATTCAGAACCAAAGCTCAGGCACCAACTTCGCGACCGCAGCCCGGACGTCTCGGTTCGAGGTCGAGCCGCGAGACGTCGGACCGGGCATCACGGCCTGGGCGGTGGAAGGATTCCCCGCGGACTGCGTGTTCTTCGCGTTGGCTGGTCCTCTGCGGGACGATCCACCCGACCTCGTAGTATCGGGAGTGAACACCGGTTCCAACCTCGCGGACGCCTGGATCCTATCAGGCACTATCGGTGCCGTGAGAGTCGCGGCGTACTACGGCATCCACGGCATGGCGGTTTCGGGAATTGACGAGGACGATCCTGAAGCAGTGGAGAGGGTAGCCGCGTGGGTGGTCAGATTCGCCCAGAGCGAGGCGGTGCGGCTGACGGAGCCTCCTCGGTTCCTGACGGTCAGCCTTCCGGTGGGGCCGGCATCGGGTATACAGGGAGTCGAGGTGGTAGAGCGTGCGCGGGGGCTCAGGGACATGCGATCGCAATTGTTGTCCGAGGACGCGGATGGCACGGGTCGGCAGATCTGGTCCTTCGATGTCATTCGCGACGCATTACCGGCCCCGGATAACACTGACGCCGCTATCGTGGCAGGTGGTGAAATAGCCATAGTCGCGATGAGGGTGGACGAAAGCGACCCCGAGCTGAACCGGTGGCTCAAGCGGAACATTGATCTGATTCCGACCTGGTGACGTTGGTTTGCGGTTGAGCCTTCCTTTGGGAAGAGCGGTCTGTATCAGCCCTCAAGCAAAAGGGAGTAGAAAGGATTGAGCCAACCATGCGACAGATGGATCGCCGCCGTTTCCTCGGCCGCCTGGCTGCAGGCACCACGGCCTGGGCTACCGCGGGAGTGGTATCGAGCCCCCGGGGAACGGCCCCCGACCGGAACGGGTCACGCGTGAAACCGCTCGATGCAGCGGGGCAGCAGCTGCAGCTGCGCGAACCCGCGTTCAGACCGTTGCCGCTGGGTTCGATCGCGCCCAGAGGTTGGCTGGCC
>JARRLJ010000562.1:0-4132 GCA_037387025.1 Gemmatimonadales bacterium | reverse complement strand
TGTAGCTGGTGGCCGAGAGGTGAAAGAAGGCCAGCTTGATCAGCAGGGTCTGGACGATGATGGAGAAGCCCCAGTTGCCCACGAAGCCGTGGATCCATTTGAGCAACCAGAAAAGCGGCTCGGCGATAAGCCACAACCAACCGTAGTCGACGGTTCGTTCCAGGTGGGGCGCTGCGGCCTTGAGTCGCTCCTGGCTCTTGGGTCCGGCATAGAGTCGCAGCTCCACGCTTCCAGTGTCACCCGCAGCGACCTTCAGCTCCGGAGTCATCACCCCGAGCACGAAGCGATGCTCTCCGACCGTCTTCGAGTAAAAGTAGTTCCGTGTCTCCTGCGGGGGCAGCCAGGCACCGGTAAAATAATGCTGAATCATGGCGGTCCAGCCACCGATTTGACTGCGCTTGAGGTCTACCTCGCGCATGTCTCCGAACTTGATCTTTTCGTAGGGCTTTTCCGGACCGGATATGACCCCGCCGGTGTAGGTGTAGGTTCGGAAAAGTCCTCCTTTCGCCGCGACTTCCGAGCGTTGGAACTGACCGTACATGCGGGCACTCCATGGGTCCGCCGAGCCGTTCGTGACCTCGTAGCGCACCCGCATTTCGTAGCTGCCACGCTGGAGCGTATAGATCTTTCGCACACGCACACCGCTGTTGCTATTCCACTCGAGAACCACATCAAGGCTGTCAGCATCGTCGGCGAGTACGTACTCACTCTCACTGGCTCTGAACTGAGCATAATGGTCCGGAGCCACGCCCTCGTTGGTGGACCCTGTGCCGCGCAGGCCTGACTGGGCCAGGAAGATGTTCGGTGGCTGATACTCCAAGAGTTGGAACGGCTCATCCTTGCGTTCCACCGACACCGGATAGTCGAGCAACGCCAGGCGTCGAATGCCGCCGCCGCGAAGGTTGATATCCAGATCGAGCACATCGGTGCGCACTCGCACTTTCTCGTAGGCCGGCGCGGGTTCCGGCACGGGGGCCTCGGCTGATTCCGACGCTGCTTGCTCACGAATACTGGGGATAGCCGGCACATCTTCCTCCACCGCCGCCGCAGGTCCGGTGGCTTCACTGGTCGCTTCGCTTAGTGCCGGCGACGGAGGCTTCGGGCCGTAGTCTTTCTGCCAGGCCTGCCAGAGCAGAAAGGAAACCACGCAAAGCGCAATGATGAGAAGATTTCTCAGCTGGTCGATGGCCACGGTTCAGTCTCTATCCTTTTCCTGGGGGTCTGCTTCCCTGCAACGCGCGCTCACCTGTTGCCAGTGCTTCTCCAGACATCGAAAGATACCCTGAGTGTCCTTTCCCAGGAGCGCGCTTCGGCCGATGACCACTATATCGAGCCCGCGCAACAACGGCTGGTGGTATCGAAAACTTTCTCGTATGAGGCGCTTGATGCGATTGCGCTCCACCGCCCTGCGAATCTGTCTGCGCGGGATTGCCAACCCCAGCCGTGCGCTTCTGCGCCCGCTACGCCGTGCGAGCACCGTGAGCGCCTTGCCACTGGATCTCTGAGCGCGCTTGAACACGCGTTCGAAGTCGCGCGCCGTGCGCAGGCGACAGCGCCGCTGGAATCGGAAACGCGACCGCGGCTGCACCGGATGGTTCAGGCCGATGCGTCAGGCAGAAAGGCGAGCTCGACCTTTAGCGCGCCTCGCTTTGATCACTTTGCGGCCCGCTTTCGTCGCCATGCGCGCGCGAAAGCCGTGCCGACGCTTACGCTTCAGTCTGCTCGGTTGAAATGGTCGTTTCATTGCGCGGCTCCCGTGGCACGTCGCGGCTCGTCGTAGTCGTTCGCAACCGACGAAAAGGGGCTGAATCCTAACGTCACGTTTTGCCGCATGTCAATTGCGCGCCACAGCTTTCAATGTGATGGATTAGACCAGACAACCGTTATACACTGCCATCCTTTCTCGCTCTCTCCAACAATGCCAGGAGGACCGCCGGGGTGGGGCCGACGCTGTGGAACAGGTGTCTCGATCGCCTCGAAGGAGAGTTCTCCCCGCAACAGTTCAACACCTGGATTCGACCTCTACACGCCATCGAAGACGGCAACTCCTTGCGGCTGCTTGCCCCTAATCACTTCGTACGCGACTGGGTCAACGAGCATCTCGTCAATCGCTTGACCGAAGTGCTGACTCGCCTGCAAAACGGGAACACCGCCAGTGTGGTCGTCCAGATCGGCAGCAAGGAGTTCCGCGGCGACGCGCAGTCGATTAAACCCGCTGCGGAGGCGGCCGCGATAGAAGAGGCGCCGATGGAAAGTGCAGCGCGCGGCGCGGCGAGAACCAAGCGGCAAGGGACCGGTCTGCGCCCCGCGTTCACATTCGAGACATTCGTCGAGGGCAAATCCAATCAACTGGCCCGTGCTGCATCCATGCAGGTCGCGGAGAATCCTGGCGGTGCATACAACTTCGTTGCCGACATGGTGCATGCGTTGCAGCACAATGCCATCAACGACTTCAAACGTTTCTATCGATCCGTCGACGCCCTGCTCATCGATGATATACAATTTTTCGCCCGAAAGGACCGTTCCCAGGAAGAGTTCTTTCATACCTTCAACGCGCTCCTTGAAGGGCAGCAGCAGGTGGTCCTTACCTGCGACCGCTACCCGAAAGAGGTCGAAGGACTTGAAGAGCGCCTGAAATCGCGCTTCGGTTGGGGCCTTCCGGTGGCCATCGAGCCACCCGAGCTGGAAACTCGCGCCGCCATCCTCATGCGCAAGGCCGCCCTCGCCGGCGTCGAGATCGACAATGACGTAGCCCTGTTCGTCGCACAGCGGATTCGTTCCAACGTTCGCGAACTCGAGGGTGCGCTTCGACGGGTCATCGCCACCTCACATTTCACCGGCCAGGTGATCGACATGGAGCTCGCCAAGGAGGCGCTGCGCGATCTGTTGCTCCTGCACGACCGCATGGTCACGCTGGACAACATTCAGAAGACCGTCGCCCAGTACTACAAGCTGCGGGTTGCCGACCTGGTATCCAAGCGCCGAACCCGTTCCATCGCAAGGCCGCGACAAGTCGCCATGGCATTGGCCAAGGAGCTGACGAACCACAGCCTACCGGAAATCGGCGACGCCTTCGGAGGCCGTGACCACACCACGGTTCTGCATGCGTGCCGCAAGGTGGCCGAGCTCAGAGAGGAAAATGCCAACATCAACGAAGAGTACGAGGAACTGCTCAGAAGTCTCAGCAGTTGATCTGGGCAAGCTGTGGATAAGATGCGGACGATTTGGCCGGCGGACTTTGTGCACATTTGGTCCACAGGCCGCCAAGCACTAGCCGGGACTTCCTTGCGCCTTGTTGTGAATTACAGAACTCACTGATATATATAGCATTTAATTAGTTATCCACAGATCCGGGTAAAGCTAATAATTGTAGTAGATCAAGATCTTCTAATTATGAAATTTACAATGCAGCGGGAAAACCTGCTGAAACCTCTGCAGGCAGTTCAGGGAGTGGTGGAACGTCGCCAGACCCTGCCGATACTGGCGAACTTCCTCATCACCGTTGACGATGGTCGCTTGTCGGTAACCGGCACCGATATGGAGATCGAGCTGGTAGCGGGCGTTGCACTGGACGATGCGGAGCCTGGGGAGGTCACGGTGCCGGCGCGAAAGCTCGTGGACATTTGTCGGTCACTGCCGGCGGATGCGGAGATTCGCCTGGAGGTGGAAGGTGACCGTGCCTTGCTTCGATCCGGTCGTAGCCGTTTCACCTTGACCACGTTGCCATCGGGAGATTATCCGAGCAGTGACAACGTGGTCGGTGATTTGTCCCTCACTGTCAAGGAGGGGGAACTCAAACGTCTCATCGAGCTGACTCATTTCGCGATGGCGCATCAGGACGTGCGTTATTACTTGAATGGCCTGCTGTTCGATATCGCCGACGGCATACTGCGGGCGGTAGCCACCGACGGCCATCGCCTGGCCATATCGGAGATGGCCATACCCGGCGTCGAGGCTGCACGCCAAGTCATCGTACCGCGTAAGGGAATCAGCGAGTTACTGCGGTTGCTGGGGGGCGGTGACGAAGAGGTGCGTATGGATGTGGGCAGCAACGCCATCCGCATCACCCTGCCCGAGGTGCGGCTCACCAGTAAGCTCATTGACGGGAAGTTCCCTGACTATCGCCGAGTAG
>JARRLJ010000561.1:0-2567 GCA_037387025.1 Gemmatimonadales bacterium | reverse complement strand
TCAAGACCCGCATGGCCGGCGGGGGCGAGCCCTTTCAGTACGAGCAGTTGAGCCTCGTTGTCGGTTCCAACTACGTGCTCTCACTGCAGCAGCACCGGGGCGACTGCCTCGGTCTCGTGCGCGAACGCCTGCTGCACAAGCGCGGCGTATTCAGGTCGTACGGAGCTGACTACTTGGCATACTCGATCCTGGATGCCGTTGTCGACGGCTACTTTCCCGTGCTGGAGGACTACGGTGAGCGCCTGGAGGAACTAGAGGAAGAGATCCTGGAACGGCCCCGGCAGGCTACCATTCTGAAGGTCCAATCCGCCAAACGTGACATGCTTGCGCTGCGCAGATCAATCTGGCCACAGCGCGAATTCTTCGGTGCGATGGTGCGGGACCCGACGCCGTTGCTAACAGACCGTACGCGAACGTACCTGCGCGACACGCACGACCACGCCATACGGATCATGGACTTGGTGGACACCTATCGAGACATTAGCTCCGGCCTCACTGACCTGTACATGTCCAGTGTCAGTAACCGCATGAACGATGTCATGAAAGTCCTTACGGTGATTGCCACCATCTTCATACCATTGACCTTCGTTGCCGGCATCTACGGCATGAACTTCAATACGGAAGTGTCGCCCTTGAACATGCCGGAGCTGAATTGGTACTGGGCCTATCCTGCCTTCTGGGTGGTAATGATCATTGCCGCGGGGGTACTGCTGCTATTCTTCAGACGGAGGGGTTGGATCGGATCCGGCGACTCATCAGACTAACAGCGTTCCACTGGAGAAGGCATCCTCGGTCTGAGCTCAGGTTCGCCAAATCGTGGTACGAACCCGCGCTGCCGACTCCCTGCACCGATCTGCCTTGTTCAGGTCACCCAAGGCTTCGTAGGCCAATGCCATCCCCTCCCATGCTGGAGCGTAGGTGGGTTCGTCCAACACCAATAGCTCGTACTCTGCGAGCGCCTCCAACGGATTCCCAACCCGAAGCAGCGATTCCGCGTCTGCCATATGTAGCTCAATACTGTCGATCGTGGCATTGAGACGAGTGGCCAAGACGTCTTCGTCGTTGACGATCAAGATCGAACAAGGCATGGCTCGGGTCACCTTCTGCGTGACACTGCCCACCAGCGCGCGCGGCTGGTTGCTCATGCCCTCAGCTCCCATGACTATGAGATCGCACGCCAACTCCGTCACAGCCGACAAAATCTCGGCATGGGGACTACCCTCTCTGACCTGAGCATCCACCTCAACACCCCTCACATCATACTCCTGCAGCAGAGCGTTCACGGAAGACTTGAGTCTTCTCACTTCGCGCATTGGATTGAGATCGTCCGGGCGCATCATCCGGGCGTAAACTGCCGGCATCGCTTCACGGACGCTCAACACCGTGAGTCGGGCCTTGAATTGTCTCGCCAACCGCAATGCGTTCTGCAACCCTCTGCGCGACGCTGGTGACATATCCACCGGGCACAGTATGGACTTCGGCGGGGCGACCTTGGTTTGCTCCACCAGCCACACCGGTTTCGCCGAGTTGCGGAGGACGCGAGCCGCCGTTACTCCCAAGCGCGCATCCGCTTTGCTCCCATGGCTCGCACCGATCACTATCAGGTCGGCGCTGTTTTGCTCGGCGCACTGGCAGATGCGGTACGATGCTTTCCCATTCAGCACTACGGCGCCATCTACATGTCCACCAGCAGCCTCGATTTGGAGCTGCAACTCGTGTAGCAGCGCGGTGACCGACTCCGCGCCTACTTCCTCAATCAAGGCGCCCGATAGCACCTCAGGGATGACATGCAACAGCAGGATGGTGGAATCAAAAGCCCGCTCCAGAAACAGCGCAGTGGCTGCGATAGATTCTGAGGAGTCCTCGAAATCCGTGGCCATCAGAATCTTCTTGAGTTCGTGCATCCGACCTCCGGAGTGAGGCTGCGAGTACCTAGGTTCTAAGAGTCGGGCTACTGCCGTCCGACCATGTGCTCAGCGACCCCGCTCGATCTTGTAGGTTATGTCCGTGCTCGTTTTTTCCCCCGTCTCCGCCTGAAGCGTCCACCGTCGCGACAGGTTGTATCGAATTCGGAACAAGCTCGAAGCGTCGAATAGCCCGATCCCGTACGATACGTATAGCCGAGGCGACAGGTATTGCCCCGCATAGATCGACGCCTCATCCCACTCTCCTTCGGATTCTATACCCGCCTCGTCGATGCCGATAGTTTGTGCAATTCTCTGAGCAAGCATGCTGCCTCCTCGCAGTCCAAGGGATGCCGCTGCATTGCTCAACTGACCCCCTTCCGAGGTAGATAACTCAGACAAGGGGCGGCCCAGTAGCAGGTACGCCAGTGCTTCACTCTGCATCATTGGTGGTTCGGAGAACACGGTCACTTCCGGCTCCTTCAGCGTGCCCGCCACGTTCAGGCCAGCTACTACGCCGTCCCTGGCCTGTCGCACGGCGCGGATATCGAGTCCCGGATTGTCGATCGGTCCCGCAGCGTAGATTACACGGCCCGTCTCGATAGTGAGATCCTGGCCGTAGGCCGTGTACCTGCCCTGCTGGATTGATAACTGCCCGGTTGC
>JARRLJ010000560.1:0-3389 GCA_037387025.1 Gemmatimonadales bacterium | reverse complement strand
GGCTTGGCTCCAATTCTGTGGAGCACCGGTACCGGGGCCGACGTCATGAAGCGGATAGCATCACCGATGGTTGGTGGAATGGTGAGTGCTACGGCACTGACTCTGGTCGTGATCCCGGCCATCTATCTGCTGTGGCGCCGACGTGAAGTGACCCGACGACAAGCTGACGAGCTATTGATAGCCACGGCCAAATGATGCGGTAGCCAACTATCGAACTGATCCAGGGGCGATCGGTTTGGGGACGATGGGTATACGTATTCCACAAGCTGTGGATCACCGGATACCTAGAAGGCAAACGTTTGCCTGCCACTCCGAAGAGGCCTCTGTTCCCCCCGCCATTCGAACGAACCACTCAGCCCTGGCGGCAGCGTCACCGTGGCAGTCAACCCGTCCTCGTCATTTCGAACCAGTTCGACATCGATGTTCCCGTACGGGTGGGGAACCGTTCCTTCCGCGTGACGCAGCGCACCGAGTCTCGGCGCAATCCGTACGGTGCGGAAGCCCGGCTCTGCCGGCCTGACGCCCAGCACAGTCGCAAGCAGGCCATAGTTGGGATGTGCGCTCCATGCATGGGAGTCTGACCGAGTCGGTTCGGGCCGCTCCGGCGTAGTCGTGAGCCCCAGAGCCAACATGCCGCGCCACGGCTCGAGTCGCTCGACATAGCGATCCCCAAGGCCTGCCCTGTTGAGCGCCTCGAGCACGTAGTACCCGAAATAGTAGGTCGCCTGTGTCATAGCGGTATCGGTGAGGACCTTGCGCATCAGCTCGCTCTGCTGCCCCACGGGGATGGCGTCGACCAGCAGTGCCATCGTGTTGGCCTGCTGGCTGTAGAGCTGCTGTTCCGGCACGTCCCGGAACAGGCCACGCTCGGTATCCCACGCCAGCCTTCGGACAGCACCAATGATGGAGTCGGCGAGCGCACGGTAACGATCTGCTTCGACTGCCAATCCCAAGGTTCGTTCTAGTTCGGCCGCCCTTTGGAGAGCATAGACATACTGCAGCGTGATGACCGTTGAATGCCCGTCTCTCCCGCCGGGCGGAACTCCGCCCTGCCATTCGGTCGCCCAGTCAACGTAGGGCCACCAATTGAGCGGGCCAACCATGCTCGTCTCATCCAGACGTTGTTCGAACCACGCCAGCACGCTACGGATTCCCGGAAGGAAGCTCCTCACGAATTGCTGGTCGTCGCGGTGCATCCAATAGTCGTGCACCATCGCAATCCAGATCAGCGAAAACGTGGGGATATATTGCGCCAGCTCAGAAGGGTAACGGCTGGCAGTTATCCCCTCTGGTATTCGCGAGAGATCGAAATGGGTGATGGCTTGCCGCACCAAGCGATCGTCATCGCTCATGTAGAGCGAGATCAGCGCCTGAATTCTGGTGTCGCCGACGTATTGTAGCTGCTCGTAGTATGGCGTATCGAAATAGGTCTCGAACGCGCACAAGCGCAGTCCTCGCCAGTTCATCTCCCACATGTCTGAGAGCCACGGGATATCGCTCTCGAACCGCGCGCGCATTTCGAAAGGATAGGCCGTGAAGATTCCATGGAGATCTTGTATGTGGAGCGCATCGTCCGCAGTCTCGATGTCCACCCGAACGTAGCGATAGGTACGAAACCACAGCGTCTGGAAGGTCCGGTTGTCACCGCCATCGGGATAGAATACGTCCCTGACACCGGCAATTCGCTTGCCCTCGATTTCGTTGCGGTTTCCCTTACGGCCTTGTTCATCTTTCAAAGCCTCCGCATAGGTCAATTCCACCCTGCTCCCAGCACCGTCGCTCACGTTCAGCACGGCATAGGCGTTCGTCAGATGAGATTGATCGAGCAGGAGGCTCGCCGTGGTGTTCGGGGGAATCACAAGGTCGCTTCGGCCTTGGAGAAAGCCGTCATCCGGGGCAACGCCGCTCGCACGGCGCACATTCGCGTATCGGACGACGCGTTCTTCCATTGGGGGAATGGAGCGCGGGACCAGGTGCCAGCCCCACGCTTCACCAGTTTGGTGCGTCCCGCGGGTGCGCGTGATCTCGGCGTTCCAGCCAGTAACCGTTGCAGCGTTGCTCCAGCTGGCATCGTCGTAATCGACTACCGTCCAGCCCCATGGATACAGGCGACCATCGACAGACTCACCTGGCGGGGCGGCGTAATATCCGCCAACATCGCTGCTGCGGATTGGAATTGGTTCGTAGCCGGAGTTGTGCGACACCTTCCAATCCTGGTCGGTGCTCACGACAGCTTCCCGCTCTCCGTCGCCCTGGAGCAGGAAACCGGGATCCGAACGTTGTGGCCCTTACACTACTTGATGCCCGTTGACCAACAAAATGTAACTAAAAACAGCAGAGACCTTAACAACAAACTATACAGGCTCAGAATCCAGGTTCACAACCCGGCGGAAGTGGAATACACCGTATTGGTCCCCTGGTACGGCTGGATGAAAGACCCAAAACGCTGCAGGCGCCCCGTTGAAGACGCGTGGCGATTCCGACTGACCGTGGCAGGCTTTGGGAGTGCTCCAATGCAGCATGATGACTGCCATGAGCGGCAGCGAGTGGAGAGAACTGAGCGATCTGGACATACGAGTTTCCTTTCCTCCGCCAACTATGTTCGTCCGTAATGAAGCTGTCCAGCCGCTTGCCTGAGTCTTACGGCATCCTACTAGCCGTCCAAACGGAAGCGTCGCAGCGGTTGCCCAGTCGTCGCAAACGATGTATTGTGCATATGCACATTATCGCGGAGCGACCTCATGCCGCGCCCTCGCAAGCATCGTCAATGCCGCCGTTTCGAAGGCGACCGCGTGTTCAAGCCACGCTCGATTCCCATGTCGCAGCTCGATGTGATCACGCTTGGCCTCGATGAGCTCGAGGCAATGCGCTTGTGCGACGTCGATGCGTTCGACCAGGAGACAGCCGGCGGACAAATGGGCGTGTCACGCGGCACCGTACAGCGACTGCTTCAGTCGGGCCGGACCAAGGTCATACGGGCGCTGCTTGACTCCTACGCGCTCATCATCGAACAAGGAGCGATGGATGCGAGTGTGTCTACCGACGCTAGACGATCGCGGGCGTGATGGGGTACTGGCGGAGCACTTCGGGAGCGCTCCCTATTTCACGCTCGTCGATAGCAAGACCGGACAGCTTCAGGCTGTCGCCAACCGGACCACGGACCACGCACCGTTCACCTGCGACGCTGTCGAAGCGCTCGGGACACAAGACGTGGCGGCCGTCATTTGCCTCGGACTGGGGCGTCGTGCATTCGCTGGATTGCGAGACTCCGGAATCTCGGTGTTCGTGACGGACGCGACCAGGGTGGGAGAGGCAGTTGACGACTTTCGCAACGACCGACTGCGTAGAATGACGGAGGCAGGCGCCTGCCGCGGTGGGCATCACAAAGG
>JARRLJ010000559.1:0-3722 GCA_037387025.1 Gemmatimonadales bacterium | reverse complement strand
ACCCGTGGGTCGTGTCCACGGGTAAGGCAATCAAGCTCTCGTCCTGACGATAGAACAACTCTGTTCCTGTAGGGGACCAGACCGGCTCGGTCCCTCCACCGGTGGAGATCATCTTCTTGCCACCCGACACGAACAACAGGCGCCTGCTGTCGGGAAACCAGACCGGCCATTGCCCGAAATCCGTCAGCCGCGCGTAGGTACCGGTGCGAAATGTGTAGACGATGATGCCTTCGTCGCTGAAACTGGGCTCACCCGCAACCCGTTCTCCGTCCGGCGACCACGAGTTCACTGTAAAGTCAGCGAATGATTCGTCCAGAGGTGAAAGTGCCTGCGGCACTTGCTCGTCCCAGGATTCATTCGGGTCGAAAACGAACATGGTTCGCAGATCTTCCTGCACGCTGGATCCCGCCATCCGACTGCCGTTGGGAGACCATACGGAAAAGGCGACACCCCCCATAGTCAGCTGTGTCAGGTCGCTCCCGTCGGGGCGAATCTTCCAGACATCGAGTTGCCCGCCGCGGGTCGAGGAGAATGCGATCCAATCACCGTCGGGAGACCAGCGCGGTACCCGGTCGATGGCGGTATCGCCCGTCACGCGGCGAAGCCCCGTGCCATCATTGCCCGCAACGTAGACGTGGCCTTCGGGTTGTGTGAGCGAGTAGAACACAACTTGCTCACCGTCCGGCGACGGGTCTGGCGACGACCAGCGGCGTGACCCAGTGGTAACCCAGCGTGGCTGACCGATTGGCATGGCGATGGCCGGATCTATGGACTGACGCTGGATGTTCTGAGTGACGAGTATGGAGCTGTATGCGATGCTGCGTCCGTCACCTGAAACGCTCATGTGCGCCAGGGATGTCGCCGATGCCGCTATGGGCTCCGGTGGACCCAACGTCTCACCGGACTCCTCGTCGATCGCGACGCGCCACAGGCTCATGCTGCCGGCCCGATCGCTGGAGAAGTAGAGGTACCTGCCGTCGGGCGACCACACCGGACTCCAGTCGGTCGCCACATCATTCGTCACGGCTGTTGGTTCGCCTCCCGCGACCCGCACGGTGCAAACGTCCGCTTGAAAGGCACCCGTTTGATCTTGCCGTCTCATGAAGGCAATGCGGTGACCGTGAGGCGACCAATTCGGCAACNNNNTCAGTCCTTCTGTGTTCTGCGGGTTAACGACAACGTTTTCCGTAGCATACGCCAGCTGCTGGCCGTCCGGGGACCAGGTTGGCCTGAAACCAGAACGTGTTACTCGCCTCACGGCTTCGCCGGTGCGGCCCATTATGAAGATCCCGCCTCCGTCGCGACTGGACCAGAACGCAATCTGCTCGCCGTCGGAGGAAAACGCCGGTTGATCGTCGTCCGCCGGAGAATCGGGTGTCAGGTTGATCGGATTCTGCCCGCCGACACTCTTGAGATAGATATCCCGGTTTCCCGATCCGCCTGCCGAGTATACCAGCCATCTGCCATCGGGAGACAAGCTCGGGAACCACTCGATTCCGGGTTCGGCGGTTAGCTGGGCGTAGCTCGCGCGGACCGGTTCCGACCCTGCGCGGGTACTGCGACCGGATTTGAGCGCGAGGTACGCGACCACAATAACAAGCAGACCGAGCGCGACGTAGACCGCAGCCCGGCGGCCCCTCAGCCTTCCGAATTGCTCACCCACAGGTGCCACCACCTCTTGCGACGTCAGCGCCTGTGTGAACTGCTCCGCGGTAGCGTATCTATCAGCCGGAACCTTGGCCAACGCCTTCATTATCGCCCAATTCATGACCTCTGGTATGCTGTCCCGCACCACACGAGGTTGCGTTGGGCGCTCGGTCAACAGCTTCGCGATCAACGCCTGCACCGTGGCGCCGGTTAGCGGCGGCTCGCCCGTGACCAT
This sequence comes from Gemmatimonadales bacterium, assembly GCA_037387025.1. GTDB lineage: Bacteria > Gemmatimonadota > Gemmatimonadetes > Gemmatimonadales > GWC2-71-9. The sequence continues at coordinate 1,840 of JARRLJ010000559.1, read as the reverse complement.
CTCGTACAGCACAGCACCCAGCGAGTAGACATCACTACGCGCGTCAACATCGCCGCTGCCGGTCGCCTGTTCCGGACTCATGTACTCGGGAGTGCCGAGTGAGAGACCGGTCTCGGTCAGTCGCTCGCCACCAGCGGCAGTCACCGCCAACGCGATACCGAAGTCTGCTACCACGGCTTCGCCTCTGTGAAGCAGGATGTTCTCCGGTTTGATGTCTCTGTGGATGACACCCTGTTCGTGGGCGTAATCGAGCGCTGAGGCTACCTGCCGTGTGAGGACTATGGCTTCGTCGATTGGGAGCTGTTTCTCTCGTTCGATCTTGCTCCGCAAAGACTCACCCCCAACGTGGGGCATCACGTAGTACAGATGTCCGTCGACTTCACCCGAATCGTAGAGAGCGAGGATGTGCGGATGGTTGAGCTTCGCTGCGATACGGATCTCACGGAGGAATCTCTCACCGCCAAGGATGGCGGAGAGCTCGGGACGCATGATCTTGAGCGCGACCTTGCGACCATGCTTCAAGTCGTGGGCGAGATACACCGTCGCCATCCCACCGCTACCGAGCAGGCGCTCGATGGTGTAGCGGTGGGCGAGAGCGGCCTTGAGGCGTTTCAACAGGTCAGCCATTAGTCGGCTCCCCATGGTCCCGCCTTAAGCTAGCCCTCGCACCTGTAGACAGCCAGATTGTTTCCCGGGCCAGTGCCCTGCGCTACATTGACCAGAAGCAGGGACTACTCTATCGATCCATCTTCACTAACTAACGAGTGCTGAGTTATGAACGTGATCCTCCTAGGCCCCCCGGGTTCCGGCAAGACCACTCAGGGGAACCTCCTCGCCCGCAGGCTCGGCGGGTGCACGATCGCCACTGGGGACCTCCTGGCTGAAGCAGTCCAAGGCGATACGGAACTGGGCCGACAGGCTAAGGAGTACATGGATCGCAGAGAGATGGTGCCGGACGAGATCAGATTGAGCCTCGTGAAGCAGCAACTCGAGGCCCCGGACGCTCAAGAGGGAGCCGTCTTGGACGGATTCCCTCGCACAGTCCGACAAGGACAGGCGGTAAGCAAGATACTTGCGGCACAGGGAAAGCGGGTAAAGGGGGCCATACTGTTGGATGTCCCGGAGGAGGAACTCGTCCACAGGCTACTCGCCAAGGCATCCGCCGACGTGCGCAGCGGCGACGACACGGAGGCAATCCAAAGGCGGCTCGCCGCATACCGGACCTCAAACGCGCCCTTGGTCGGGTACTACCGTGAACTGGGAGTCCTAAAGATCGTTTCGGGAACAGGCACCGTTGAGGAGGTCGCCGAGTCGGTCAAGCGGGCCATTGGGAGATAGACAACTCCACGGCGCCGGGCAGACATCACGAACATGTATCGGTAAGAATCGGACGACCCATTGCCCCGTTGAAAGCTTGAAGACAAGAGCAAGCTGTTGACACCGAACGAGCGCGACGCGCGGACAAGGATAGGCATCGATCTCGGCGGTACCAAGATCGAGGTGATTGCGCTCGACCTGACGGGAGCCGAGTTGTTCCGCAGACGTGTCGAAACCCCAAAGGATTACCCCGGTTCCCTACAGGCAATAAGAACGCTCGTCGAGATGGCTGACGAGCACACCGGTGAGCGTGGCAGAGTGGGAATTGGTATTCCCGGAACGATCTCACCCGTCACCAGTCTGGTGAAGAACGCCAACTCGACCTGGCTGATCGGACATCCACTCGACAAAGATCTGGAGAATTTGCTGGGACGTCCTGTTCGCCTGATGAACGATGCCAACTGTTTCGCGCTGTCGGAGGCAATCGATGGCGCGGGCAGGGATGCGAAGACAGTCTTCGGCG
>JARRLJ010000558.1:0-2578 GCA_037387025.1 Gemmatimonadales bacterium | reverse complement strand
CGAAAATGCAAAACGGTCTTTGCTCGGATAGAACGTTTCCAGGTCCATTACCCCAACGGTCTGAATAGGCGGCGATTGCACTTCGGAGATCAGAGAGGCGAGATCTAGGTCGTGTCCCTCGCGCCACGCGCGGTCGAACAAGTTGGATAGCAGGATGTGTTCTCGGCTCGTCACCGGATCGGCCTCGATCCCCAATAAGCTCAGCAGCCCGGACGCGGTCGCGGTGATACGCTCGCGGAATGCATCGGCGTCCTCGAGCAAGTTCCCAACCGGCGCCGCGAAGGATCCCAGCAGGCTCAGTTGCAGACCGGTCGCGCTTCCAGGCGTGTAGATCGCGAAATCGGCGGCGTCACGCAGCCGCTGTAATCGAGTACTATCTTGACCCCACTCGGCCAAGCCGTTCTTCCACAGAGCTGCGACGTCAGCAGCATACTCTTCAGGTGCCTTACCCTTGCGCGCAGCCTGTCCTGGATCGACCCACGGCAGAAAGTCAGACGGTTGGAGCCGGGGGAAGTTCAACAACAGGTTGCCCAGATCTCCTTTGGGATCGATGATGATCGCCGGGATGCCGTCAATCGCGGCTTCTTCCAAAAGCGATACACAAAGCCCCGTCTTGCCGCTGCCCGTCATTCCCACACACACGGCGTGGGTTGTCAGGTCCTTGGAGTCGTACAGCAGTGGATCGGGTGAGATAGTCTTGGTTTCTGAGTCGAAGTTTCGGCCTAGGTAGAACACGCCAAGGCCTTCAAACGTCTTGGTGTCCGTGTGTTTCTTTGTCCGCGTCATGCGAACTCCGTTGGAGGGTTTGTGGCCGGGTTCACCGATGCGAGAAGCACCGGCCGCAGGCACTTCCTGCAGCCGGCGCAATTGCTGCATCAGCCCAATGTTGGTATGCGCAGCACCTGTCCGGGATAGATCTTGTCGGGATGTTCGAGCATCGGCCGGTTGGCCTCGAAGATCGTGGGGTACTGCTTGTAATCACCGTAGAACTCCTTCGCCATCTTCGACAGCGAGTCACCTTTTGCAACCGTGTAGAACTTCGCTGCGGCCGCAGCTTGCACGACCTCCATCTGGTCGTCAACCTGTCCGACCCCCCGGGTGTTTCCCAGAGCAAGCACCACCTTTTCGCGCTCTTCTTGCGTCGCCGCCTTGCCCCAGACCGTGGCCACTCCGTCGTCGAACTTCACCTTGATGTTCTCGACGTCGAAGCCAAGCCCGTCAACGTAACCCTTCAGTTTGTTGCCCTTGATGGCCTCGTCGACCTGCTCCTGAAGCTCATCCTCCTCGTCCTTGCGGCCCGCTCCCTTCATGAAGTCAAACAAGCCCACTGTTATCTCCTGTTTCGTTTGTGGTTGTGCCGCGATTGCCCTATCCTAGCGCTTGCCGAAGAGACCACCGAGCAGCCCGGTCCCCAGCTTCGCAACGTCGTCTGCTATGCTACCATCGCCGTCCTGATCCAGCAGTTTGCCGAGCATCCCGGCAGCGGGGCTCGACTGTTCCATCCGCTGCCGCTCCGACCCGAGTAACTCGGACAATCCGGCGGAGTTCAAACCATTTTCGCGTTTCTGCTTGCCCAACGCGCCCATGACGATTGGGGCTAGCATCGGCAACAGTTTCGCTACCATCGACATGTCCAGCCCTGAGGCTCTGCTAACGCCGGACTCGACCGACTCGCGTCTGTCGCCCAGGACGTGGCGCAGGATGCCGTCGCCGTCATCGACATCGGGTGCCTCCAGGAATCCGCCCAGGTTATCGAGTACGCTTCCGTCGTGCTTGCTCAGTGCCCGATCCAGCGATTCCGCTCCGGAAGTCTCAGCTGAATTGCGTGCCAGGGCGGTCAATAACACCGGGAGCGCAGCCCCCAGCGCGTTCTCGGTCGCTCTATGATCCGTGCCAAGCTGCCTGCTCAGCTGTCCCACATTCTGCTGACTGCCAAGCTGCTGCGTTAGCATCTCTATGAGAGATGACATTTGTGTCTCCGGGGTAAATGGAAGCTAGGAAACGGCCAACCGCGGCATCAAGCTTATCGCGGCGGTACAGGTCTGGACAAGTGGCGGGTGGATACAGACAGAACAGTAGCAGCGTCGGTGCTGGCCCTGTGTGGAGGGTGAAGATGGCTAGATAGACGGCGGCATAAGATTGGATGGCTGGCTAGGCTTCTCCCAGCCCCGACTCGTCACCCCCATGTTCCTTCCACCACTCCTCAGCCCGCTCGTTAGTCCATGGGTGTTCGAGTTCGACACTGTCGAGCTGGGCAATCAAGTCTTCGGCGGTCTGCACCCGGTCTTGCGGTTCCTTCTCCAGGCACGACAACACGACTGCATCGAGCGGCGGTGGGATGGCCTGTTCTGCCTTCTTGGAGGGTGGCGACGCTTCTTCGCTCGCATGAGCCAGCAGCATGGCGGCGTACGTGCGTCCCTCGAACACGAGCTGGCCGGTGAGCAGCCAGTGCGCCAAGCATCCTACTGCGTATAGATCCGCCCGGCCGTCTATCGGTCCTTCACCGCGCGCGATCTCCGGTGCCATGTAGGATGGGGTTCCGAGTATCGACCCTGTTTGCGAGAGGTGGAGGTCTTCA
>JARRLJ010000557.1:0-2584 GCA_037387025.1 Gemmatimonadales bacterium | reverse complement strand
CAAGACTACCTGCCCGGCGGGTCTCCCTGATACCGCACTTGCGGTTATTGTTCTGCGAACGGTCCATGTGAGATACCTGGCCCATGGAGTGGACTTCCATGCCGGATACCCTTGAGCGTCTAAAGACAGCCGTCGTAGATCGCTACGTGATCGAGCGAGCCATCGGGGCTGGCGGGATGGCGCGGGTGTACCTGGCCCACGACCTCAAGCATGAGCGGTCCGTGGCGCTCAAAGTGATGCGGCCTGAGCTGCCCATCGGACCGGATCGTTTCACCCGTGAAATCAAGCTCGCCGCCAGTCTGCGGCATCCCCACCTACTTCCCGTGCATGACTCCGGAGAGGCGGATGGACTACTGTACTACGTGATGCCTTACGTGAATGGCGAGTCCTTGCGCCAACGGGTGGATCGTGAAGGGCCGCTGCCGGTCAGCGATATCGCAAGCATTGTTGGTGAAGTTGCTGGTGCTCTTAGCCACGCTCATCGCAGAGGCGTGGTACATCGTGACATCAAACCGGAGAACATTTTGCTCGAAGAAGGCCACGCCGTTGTGACCGATTTTGGCATTGCTGTCGCGTTGGACGAGCGGGGCAGCGAGAAGCTCACCGGTCAGGGTGTGGTAATCGGAACCGCGGCCTATATGAGTCCGGAACAGATAGAAGCGGAAGGCGATGTAGATGCTCGAAGCGACATCTACAGCCTAGCCTGTGTAACCTATGAGATGCTGACAGGCGCACCGCCGTTTGACGGCCGGACGCCTTTGGCTGTGCTATCGAAGAGGCTGAGTGGCCGGGTAGCTCAGATCGACCGGGGTGAGGTACCTACCGATGTGGATGACGTCATCGCGGTGGCACTCGGTCTCGAGCCGGAAGATAGATACGGCACGGCGGATGAGTTCGCTTCAGCGTTCACCGCAGCGATAGAGAGATCGACAGGTGAGGTAAGAATATCTTTGCCAAGTGCCAAAGCAGTGCAATCGATTGCAGTACTCCCTTTCGTCAATATGAGCAAGGATGTGGAGAACGAGTTTTTCAGCGATGGCATTACCGAGGATGTCATAAACGCACTAAGCAAAGTAGGCGAGTTGCGCGTAGCTTCCAGAACATCGGCCTTCGCGTTCAAGGGAACAGATCAAGACATACGCGACGTTGGAAAGCGCCTGAACGTGGGAACGGTACTCGAAGGTAGCGTTCGCAAGCACGGCAACCGATTGAGGGTCACCGCACAGCTAATCGATGTTTCGACTGGATTTCATCTATGGTCAGAACAGTACGACAGGGAAATGGCAGACGTTTTTGCCATTCAGGACGAAATATCGTGCGCGATCGTGGAGACGCTCGAGGGTACACTGCGGCTCTCGCGGCAAGAGAGGCTGGTGAAGCCCCAAACGGACAACATGGACGCGTACAGTCTCTATCTGAAGGGCCGCTACTTCTGGAATCGCCGAGGAGAGGGGCTGGCAAAGGCCAAGGACTATTTCCTCGAAGCCATCAATGAAGATCCGCAATACGCCCCTGCGCACAGCGCCCTGGCGGATACTTTCTCGCTGCTCGGTTGGTATCGGGCAATGCGCCCTCGAGACGCCTTCCCGGCTGCCATGCAACGAGCAACCAGGGCAATCGAGTTGGATGAACGATTTGCGGAGGCTCACACCTCCCTGGCGTTCGTTATGATGATGCACAACTGGGATTGGCCGGGTGCGGAAAGCGAGTTCATGAAGGCTATGCACTTGAATCCCGGTCATGCAACGACTCACCACTGGTACGCTGAGTACCTGATGGCGATGGGGCGTTTGGATGAAGCGATTGAGCATTCAATGCGTGCGCTCGAACTCGATCCTCTGGGCCTCATTATCCACGTATTGCTCGGAATGTCATACTACTTCGCCCGTCGTCACGATGATGCGGTGGCCGAATGCCTCAAGACACTGGAGATGGATCCGGATTTCACACCGACATTTATCTGGTTGGGACAAGCATACCTTCAGCTCGGTCGCTTTTCTGAGGCGATTCAGGTGTTCCGGCGTGAGGTAGAGCTGTCGCCCTATCGGTCAACAACGCTAGCGTATCTCGCCGCCGCGCACGCGATGGCTGGAGAGGGTGCTGAAGCACGCAGACAGCTAGCCGATCTGCGCAAGCGCTCTCAGACAGAGTACGTTTCGTGCTTCGACTTCGCACTTATCCACTTTGCGCTCAACGAAGACGACGATGGCTTCCGCTGGCTCGGGCGCGCTGTGGAGGAGCGAGCGCCTTGGCTCGTTTGGCTGCGGGTAGACCCGATGTTCGACCGTGTCCGCTCCGATCAAAGGTTTTGCGATGTTCTCAAGAAGATGGGATTGTCCTCTCGGTAATACCGCGTTGTGGTCGAGCCCCGAGCACGATGGATGCACTGCAGTACACATCAAGGCCAATCAGTTGGAGTTGCTCCCGGGATAGTGTTGCTGCCACCATGCCCGCCTTCGCTCCCGGGACCACTCATGTTCTACCTCAATAGCAGCGAGCCGCGAATCCAGAACATCCGCCGAATTCGGTCGATCCGCCGCGTCCTTCTGTAGGCAATCGAGAATCACAGCGTCCAATCCAGGGG
>JARRLJ010000556.1:0-3400 GCA_037387025.1 Gemmatimonadales bacterium | reverse complement strand
TCGGTACCATCGAGATGGGCCTCGCACCGTATGTCCGGCGAGCAGTGAAGGAAGCGAACGAGGCGGGCGCTCCGGCCATAGTGCTGGACATCGACACTTTCGGTGGGCGAGTAGACGCTGCGCAGCAAATAGTCACCGCCGTCGCCGGTAGCGAGATCCCGATATACGCTCTGGTTTCTCACAACGCCTGGAGTGCCGGCGCCATGATCGCTCTGGCCGCCGACTCCATCTACATGACCCCAGGATCGTCGATCGGGGCTGCCACACCGGTCAGCGGCGCGGGTGAGAAAGCACCGGAGAAAATCGTGAGTGCCATGCGCGGCGAATTCCGCGCGCTTGCGGAACGGCGCGGTCTGGATCCGCGCATCGCCGAGGCGATGGTGGACGAGTCGATTGCGATCGAAGGCGTGGTCGAGGAAGGGAAGCTGCTTACGCTCACCGGGCACGAGGCCATAGACCTAGGGGTGGCCGCCGGTGAGGTGGAGGGAATCGACGAACTGCTGCAGACAGTGCAACTGCCTGAGCGCGATGTCGAATCAGTATCGATAAACTGGGCCGAGGGATTGGTGCGCTTCCTCTCCAATCCGATGGTTGCTCCGATCCTCCTGTCGATCGGCACCCTCGGCCTCATCATTGAAATCAAGACACCCAGTTTTGGACTCGCCGGTTTGACCGGCATACTTGCTCTAGGTGCTTTCTTCGGCAGTCATTTGATTGTTGGGCTCGCGGGAATGGAGGAAGTGATACTCTTGGGCGTGGGGCTCATAGCTCTCGTACTCGAGGTTTTCGTGGTTCCCGGATTCGGGATCGCCAAGGGCCAGTGCCATAATGATCGTTGCAGCCGGCATCGTTGCCGGTGTGATCTATGCTTTCGTGAGGAACCTGCCCACCAGTGGCAGGTGGCGTGGCATACTGTTGCGAGACTCCACGTCCAAGGAAGAGGGCTACATCTCGGAGCCGGCCCGTGAGGACCTGATCGGATTGGTGGGAATAGCGGTTACAGATCTGAGACCGTCCGGTACAGTGATGGTGGAGGGGGAACGGCTGACGTGGTCTCCGATGTGGGTTTCGTAGCAAAGGGGTCGCACGTTCGCGTGATCCGGTCCGAAGGGTACCGGCACGTGGTCGAACCCGCGGATCAGGTGTTGCCCGCTTAGGAAACGAGCTAAGGAAAGGGAATCCCAAAATGGACGCACTGTTCAACGTAGCTCCGTGGCTGCTGCCCGTACTTCTGATCGTGATCATCGTCTTTGCCGCCTCACTGCTCTCGTTCGTTCCCGTGCGGTTGTGGATCGAGGCGATCTTCTCGGGTGTGAGGATCGGCCTGGGTAGCCTGGTCGGCATGCGTTTGAGAAAGGTGAGCCCGCCCGCGGTGATACGGCCCCAGATTGCCGCCACCAAGGCGGGGCTGGCGCTACGCACCAACGAGTTGGAAGCCCACTATCTAGCCGGAGGCAACGTCGACCGCGTCGTGCGTGCTCTCATCTCGGCGGACAAAGCGGGCATTGACCTGCCGTTCCAGAAGGCGGCCGCCATCGACCTCGCCGGAAGAGATGTGCACGAAGCGGTGCAGGTTTCCGTGAACCCCAAGGTGATCCAGACGCCCAAAGTTGCAGCCATGGCCAAGGATGGGATTCAACTGATAGCGCTGGCACGGGTCACTGTGCGGGCCAACATAAATCGATTGGTGGGTGGTGCAGGGGAGGAGACCATACTCGCCCGTGTGGGAGAGGGAATCGTCTCGACGATCGGATCGTCGGCGACTCACAAGGCAGTACTCGAGAACCCGGACGCGATATCCAAGACCGTTCTGGCGAAGGGACTCGATGCCGGCACGGCGTACGAGATCCTGTCGATCGATATCGCAGACGTGGACGTGGGTAAGAACATCGGTGCCGAGCTGCAGACCGACCAGGCGGAAGCGGACAAACGGATCGCGCAGGCGCAGGCCGAGAAGCGGCGCGCCATGGCAGTCGCGCAGGAGCAAGAGATGACGGCGAAGACGCAGGAGATGCGGGCGCGAGTCGTTGAAGCGGAAGCGCAAGTACCGCTGGCGCTCGCGGAGGCGTTTCGCAACGGGAACCTCGGCGTGATGGATTATGTGCGCTATCGCAACGTCGAGAGTGATACGGCCATGCTTCGCAGCATCGCGGAGGGCCAGGAACCCGAACAGAGTTGATAAAGTGGACGACTTATTCCAACTACTGTTTTTTGCGGCCCTGATTCTATTCGGGTTGCTGGGAAGCGCCCGCAAAAAGAAGAAGGGCCAGCAGGTACAACCGCCGCGACGCCCACCGGTGCGGCGGCCGCCGGTCGAGAGGCGCGAGCCAGCGAGAGAGGCGACTCGCGCTCAGTCATCGGCATCTGCGCCGCCGCCGCGGCAGCGCAGTATTGCGCAAGAGCTATTCGAGCTGCTGCAGGAACGAGTGGACGTCGAGCCACCTCCACCTCCGGTGATGGAGCCAGTCGTCGCGGAGGATGAGGCGAAGAGCCTCGAGACCCTGGAACCTGCCGGCGGCAAGAGCCACGAACGCTTCCATGAGTTGTACGTGTCCGAAGAAGAAACCACCAAGCCGTACGAACGAAAGACGGCCACGCCGTACAAGCAGGAGAAAGGCTCTGAGTCCTATGGGGAGCACATAGATGATCGGAAGACCAAGCTGGAGCTGTCGCGCCGCAAGCTGCAACAGGCGTTCATCATGAAGGAGATACTGGGTCCGCCCAAAGGAATGGAATAACCGTCAAAGACGAATACATAAATGTCACAACTGCCATACTTCACCGCAGAACATCAGCAGGTGAGAGATCTTGTCCGCGAATTTGCCGAATCCGAAATAAGACCCGTCGCACGTGAGCTGGATCTGGAGAGCCGCTGCCCCTGGGACAACGTCAAGAAGATGGGTGAGCTGGGATTGCTCGGTGCTCCCTGGGAACCGGAACTGGGTGGAGCGGGGATGGACTACATCTCGTACATAACCATAGTCGAGGAACTGGCGCGGGTCGATGCCAGTCACTCCATCACGTGCTCGGCGCATACGACCTTGGGAACATCACCCATCGTGCAGTTCGGGACCGATGAGCAAAAGCAACGCTATGTACCGCTCCTTGCCAGCGGGAAGGTGTTGGGTGGCTTCGGTCTCACCGAGCCCGAAGCGGGGTCGGATGCAGGCGGCACCCAGACCTACGCCGAGGACAAAGGCGATCACTTCGTGTTGAACGGTTCGAAGATTTTCATCACTCACGCTGGCGTGGGAGAGATCTTCGTGGTAACTGCGCGCACGGAGAAGACCCCGGACAAACGTAGCAGCGGGATCAGGTCGTTCATCGTTACCATGGACTCTACCGATCTAGAGGCAACCACCGCGGTCGGCGTCGGCCACGATCCGGACCTACCGAAGTT